>CAZXAV010000081.1:0-3975 GCA_964638195.1 uncultured Prevotella sp.
GGTTTGGTGACTGCGGTTGGTGACGAAGGTGGTTTTGCTCCACGTTTAAGCAACGAAAGCCCAATTGCGGGTGCGATTGAATTGATTGAAGCGGCAATTGTTAAAGCCGGCTACACCCCAGTTAAAGATGTCGTGATTGCGTTGGACGTGGCGGCTTCCGAATTCTACAACAAAGAAACCGGACACTATGTCATGAAAGGCGAAAAACAAGATTTGCCCAGTGGTCAATACGTGGACTTCATTGCGAACTTGGTGGAAAAATATCCCATCATTAAATCAATCGAAGACCCATTGGATCAAAACGATTGGGACGGCTATGCGGCTTTGACCAAACGTATCGGCAATAAAATAATTATCGTTGGTGATGACTTCTTCGTGACCAACAAAGAACGTTTGGCGAAAGGTATCAATATCGGTGCTTGTAACGCGATTTTGATTAAATTGAACCAAATCGGTACTTTGACCGAAACATTGGAAACCATTGCGTTAGCCAAGAATAACAATTACAAAGTTATGATTTCTCACCGCAGTGGTGAAACCAGTGACACGATTATCGCGGATTTGGCGGTGGCAACCGATGCTGAATTTATCAAATCGGGTGCACCTGTCCGTGGCGAACGCGTTTGCAAATACAATCGTATCATGACGATTGAACGCGGCATTCGTTAATTTGCAATTTCAAAATCATAAACAAACAAAGCACTGACGATTTTAGTTGGTGCTTTTTTGTTGATTGTGCTACCATGGTGTATGGTTAAAAATAAAATCACACAACTTATTTTCCAAGTGGTGTATTGCACGTTGGGACTGTTCGGCGTTTTGGGTAGTCTGGGTTATTTCAAAGCCGAATTCAATGGTGACTTTTACCTTTATTACACGAATTTAAGCAACTACATTTGTTTGGGCTTCATGGTGGCGGCATTGATTATCACCGCGAAGCAAGCTTACAAAAACGAATCGGGTGCGGTCAAGGTAGCACCGACTTTTAATTTCTTGTGCGTGATTATGATTTTGGTGACGTGCTTGGTGTACAACATTTTACTTGCCAAAGAAAATTCCGTGGCACATTATTTCTTGACGATTCACAACTTGTTGTTGCACACCATCTTGCCAATCATGTTTATTGTGCATTGGGCGGTGTTTTGTGAACACGGTAAATTGCGTTGGTATCACCCGTTCTTATGCACGGTCATGCCGTTGATTTATGTTGCAGTGATTTTGGTGCGTTCCGCAATTTTACACGGCAAAACCAGTGGCTTGCTTTATCCCTATTTCTTTTTGAACGTCGATAAGTTGGGTTGGGGCGGCGTCTGCGGTTGGGTTGCGATTTTGTTGGTGGTGTTCATTGCGATTGGTTACATTTTCTATTTCTTTGATAACTTCCAAACCTTTCGACAAAAATTTGCCAAACAAAAACAAACGGCAGTGAAAACTGAAACCGAAGTCAAATAAAGGAGTAGCAAGCATGAACGTTGTTGAGATAGCCAATTTGCACAAATCGTTTGGCGCGGTCAAAGCGGTGGACGGTTTGTCTTTCAAAGTTAAGCAAGGGGAGTTGTTCGCGTTCTTGGGAATCAACGGGGCGGGCAAAAGCACGACCATTTCAATGATGTGCGGCACGTTGCGACCTGACGAAGGTCAGATTACCATTTGCGGCAAGGACGTGCTGACGGATGTGGCGGCAATCACTTCCAAAATCGGGGTGGTGTTCCAATCTTCGGTGTTGGATTCCGCGTTGTCGGTTCGCGATAATTTAATGTCACGTGCCAGTCTTTATGGTCTTGTGGGCAAACAAGCCACGGCACGCATTCACGAATTGGCAGAGTTGTTAAGTTTCTCGGATTTACTTAATCGCACGGTCGGCAAGTTGTCGGGCGGACAACGTCGTCGGGTCGATGTGGCACGGGCATTGTTGCACAATCCCGAAATTTTAATTTTGGACGAACCGACCACGGGCTTGGACCCGCAAACGCGTAAAATGCTGTGGAACGTGATTGATGACTTACGCAAGCAACGCGGCATGACGGTCTTTTTGACCACGCATTACATGGAAGAAACCGCCGATGCCGATTACGTGGTGATTTTGGACTGCGGTAAAATCGTGGCGGAAGGTTCGCCGTTGGAACTTAAAAACAAATACACGGGCGACTTTATCACGTTGTACGGCGTGGCAGAAAGCAAAGTCAAAGCCTTGAAATTGCCGTACGAAACGATTCGCGATGCTTACCGTATTGCGGTCAAAAACACCGAACAAGCCCGCGACTTGATTATGGCGCATGCGGAGATGTTCCGCGACTTTGAAATCAGCAAAGGCAAAATGGACGACGTGTTTTTGTCGGTTACCGGCAAGAAATTGGAAGGGGGTAATTAAGATGAAGACGTTGTATGCTTTGACCAAACGTAACACCAAGTTGTTTTTTAAGGACAAAGGTTTGTTCTTTTCGGCTTTGTTAGTACCGCTGATTTTGTTGGTTTTGTACGTGACATTCCTTGCCAATGTTTATCTCAGCAGTTTCCGTTCGTCCTTGCCCGAAGGTTTTGCGGTGGACGACAAAATCATTAACGGCTTGGTTGCCAGCCAGTTATTTTCGTCATTGTTGGCGGTCTGTTGTGTGACGATTGCGTTTTGCGCCAATGTCATTATGGTGCAAGATAAATATTTGGGCGTGCGTAAAGATTTGTTGGTGTCACCCGTGAAGAAGCCAGTGTTAGCCTTGTCCTATTATTTGGCAACGTTGGCGGTGACGTTGATTATCAACTTTATTGCGTTGGGTGCCAGTTTGATTTACGTGGCTTCGGCGGGTTGGTACATGAGTTTTGGTGATGTGATGTTGATTGTTTTTGACGTCTTCTTGTTCTCGATGTTTGGTACGGCGTTGTCGTCGGTCATCAACGTGTTCTTGCACACCCAAGGGCAAATTTCCGCGGTTAGCACGATTGTGTCGGCTTGCTATGGTTTCATTTGCGGTGCGTACATGCCGATTTCGCAGTTCGGCAGTGGACTGCAAAATGTGTTGCATTTCTTACCCAGTACGTACAGCACTTCGTTAATCAAGAACCATGCGATGCGCGGGGTGTTTGAAGAAATGGCGAAAAACGGTTTCCCCGACGACGTAATCGAAAGTATCAAACAAAGTGTCGATTGCAATTTTGAATTTTTCGGGCACAACGTTTCCGTGACCGCCATGCTGTTGGTGGTGGTGATTTCGGTGCTGTTACTGGTGGGTGCGTACGTTTTAATTAACGTCTTCCACCGCGACGACCGCACCAGAACCAAACAGAAAACTGTGAAATAATTTGTTGGTAAATATCTTGGTAATTGGCATCTGCGTGATGCCAATTTTAATTTCTGCCGCGTGATGCCAACCGACGCTAATCTTTAATTTACGCTTGACATGGGGGGGGGGGGGTAAGTTACCTTGTTTTGACCGAAATGTCAAACAAAATGAGAAAACGATTATTTTTTATCAATGGCAGTGTGGGGGTTGGTAAGTCAACAACTTCATTTGCTTTTATGAAAAAGATGCCTAATTGTGCTTTTTTGGAAATTGGCTGGTGTTTTCGAGCCACTTCAATTGACAATAATGATATTAGAGTTAGAACCTTGCAATGTGAAAACTGCTGTTTCTTAATCAATAACTATCTTCACTCTCCAGTAATTGAAAATATTATCTTGGTTGGTCCGATTGGTGACCAAAAATGGATTGATCAAATTCTGTCGCAACTGGATTTAAGAGATGTCGATTTTTTCAATATTATACTCACTGCTAACGACAAAGCATACCAACGTCGGCTTAAAATTGACATCAAACGTGGTAAAAGACCGCAATTTTGGGTCGGCATTAAAAAAAATGGACAACAGGCTCGCGAAAAAACAGAGATCCATTACTTAACATACTTGCATACGTTTGAACGATTAAACGGTATTAAAATCGATACCAGTAATTTAACCGTGGACCAAGTGGTGCAAAAAAT
>CAZXAV010000082.1:0-3791 GCA_964638195.1 uncultured Prevotella sp.
GGTGGCACAAGACCAATCTTTGGCAATGAACCAAAGCGAAGGTTTACGCTGTGGTGATAACGGAATTTTCCGTGGTGTACCTTTGACCGCGGAAGAAAAAGCGTTGTCAAAAATTGCCCATGAAATTTATGCGGATTGCCCGTATGACGGCAAATATGTTTTGGATGGTAAGAAATTGGTGATTTGCCAAAGCAACATGGATGGTGCGACCTTAAAGCAACAATATGACAAGCAAGGCTACCAAACCGTGGTCAATCCGTTGGGTGATTGGACAGGGGGTACCGATGTGGACACGGGAGCTACTAACCGTAAGTTGGGCAGTGACCTAGGGCACAGTGTGACCGGTGGTGGCATTCACGGAAAAGATTTGTCCAAAGCCGATGTCAGCATTAACATTTACGCCTTTTTGCAAGCGCAAACCACGGGGAAAGCGGTGGAACTGTCGTGTGCAATTGGGGATGCGACGGTGGACGGTAAACCTTACGCCGAAATTGTTGCAGTGGCACGGGAATACGTCCGCACAATCGGCGGCTTTGAAAAATTGGCAGAGTGGGGCTTGTACTAAGATTTCAAAATACCTTTGGTAAAATTGGTCGTTTTGGGCTAAAATTAACGTAGTGATGACACGCAAAACCGTTTTGCAACAAATCATTCCCACTTGTGTTTTGGTGGTTGTGGTCATTTTTAACGTGGTACTGGTGTCCGTATTGTCACGGCATGGTGAAATTCTTACTGGCGCACGCGATGCAAACAGTTATATCAGTATTGGTGAAATTTACAATAACCCCGTCAATATGCAAATGTTGTACGACATCTTGAAAGAAGACCGTAACACTAAATATGAAAAAATTAAATCATATGCCGCGACAATGTGTACCGCCGAAACTCTGCGTAGTAAAAATTACTGCAAAACCAACACGCAAAACATCCAAGTGACGTTTGGCGGGTTGGCTTGGCAAGTATGTTGTTTATCTTTGACGGGCAATGATGGTGATGCTGACCGCACCCCAATTTTGACTTTGCTGTTGGCGGATACTAACATTTTGTCGCGGTATCAAACTTGGCGAATTATCAACGATTTTGATGCGGCTTATCCGTCCAATTTGTACGGGACCAGTTACATGCGGGCGGTGACCTTGAACAACGGGGGGCAGTATGCCACGGGAAGGGATACCTTAGCCAGCGCAACACAGAATGTTAACAATCCCTTTGCGATCTTTACCATGGACGGAATTGTGGGGTCGGTGACCGATGCGATCATTAAACCCAGTCAAGTAGCATGGCAACAAACGCAATCCGCCCCAGTTATTGGGACTAATCAGTATAACTATTTCAATGAGGCTTGGGGTGTCCCCAGTAACGAAAGTTTGAACGAATTTACCGCTGTCAACTTCCGTGACAAAGCCTTAAACGACGCGTGGAAAGATGACTACCTTTGGTTGCCGAGTTTTACCGAAATTGGCGAAAACAACCGCCCGGGAATTTGGCAGTTGGATGATACCCAACGTCGTTGCGGAAAACAGTATTGGTTGCGTTCGGTGTACCAAGATGATACTTACGGGGTAGCGCAAATCACCCCACAAGGTAAATTTGAATATGGCATTGTCAACAACGGTGGCTATTATGTGTTGCCGGCTTTGCATTTGAATTTGGCGGCGGCTTCGTTGCGTGCGGCAAGTACACCTTTGAGTCAAGTCAAAAATTGAGCCCCAAAAAAAGTGGCAAAAAAGGGTTGACAAGCAGTAAAATTGCATATAATATTAGCAGTACAAGGAGGTGGGTGCTAGCAAATGGCAAAACTGTCAAACAGGTTAGAAAGTCTGCTGATGGTCAGTGTGGAAGAGTACATTCGCAATGCGATTCCGATTGCTTCGGGTACATTGGCGAACCGTGGCGACTTCGCGAAATCATCGGCGACCATTCGTAACGACTTGAAGACGTTAGAGCAAATGGGCTACCTGCGTCAAGTGCATACCAGTGGTGGACGTGTGCCAACCACGATGGGGTATCGCGCTTACGTGAACAAAGTGTTGGGCGAAATGAACATCAAAGCGGGAGAATTGTCCTTCGCCGCCAACACAGTGTCCGAACGGGTACAAAGTTTGCCGAAGATTGTCCAAGACCTAACCGAAAAAATTACCGCGGCGTTTAATTTCCCCGTGGTGGTTAAAACCAAATTTGCTTCATTACATGTGGTTGACGTGATGTTGGTTCCGTTGGTCGAAGGTGATACGATGATTTTGATTAAGACCAGTGCGGGCAGTCTGAATGGTACGTTGCACACCAATGTGCCGTTGACGGATAAACAAGCCGAAGATGCCAGTGCCGCGTTGAACACCAAAGTCCGCGGTATGACGTTGCAACAAATGTTGGATAACTTGTCAAGCATTGCCGAAAGTATTCGGACGGATTTAACCTTTTTCGACGAGTTGTGCCAAGGTATCAGCAAGCAATTGGAAAAGTTCATTGACACCAACATTAACCGCAATTTGAACACGATAAAGTTGTTAGAAATTCCCGAATACAACAACATTGAACGTGTGCGTCAAATCAGCAAAGCGGTCAGTGATGATGCGACGATGAGCAAAGCCTTGGATGCTGACGATACCGTGGTGATTGGTGCGGAAATTGATGACCAACTGTTGGCGGATAGTTCAATCATCAAGTTCAACTACAATGTCTGCGGCGAAAATGTTGCCAGCATCGGCTTGGTCGGTCCCGACCGCATTGATTATAAGCAGTTAATCATTGCCTTGTACGCGTTGTTATCTCAAACCAAAGAGCAACGTTTATTGGTAAATCAAACAGGAGGTAAAAATGAAGGAAACAAAAAACGTTGATTCACAGACTGTAAAGGCTGATTCACAGACTGAGCAACCCGCGGAAAAAGTTGCCGCACAGTCGACCGACGCCGTATCCGATACAGCCAAGTTGATTGCGGATTTGGAAGCCAAGGTCAAAGCCAACTTAGATTTGGCGAAATACCAAAAAGCCGAATTTGAAAATTACAAACGTCGTAATCAAAATGCTGTGACTGCCGCCTTCCAAGATGGACAAACTTACGTGATCAATCTGTTGTTACCGATTTATGACGGAGTAGTGGAAGCCGGTAAAAAGATTGCTGATCCCGCGGATTTGGCAGGGTTTGAAATCATACGCAAAAAATTGGACAATTTGTTCCAACAGTTAGGCATCGAAGCCATTGTAACGAAAGACCAACCATTTGATCCAAAACTGCACAACGCAGCCGCGGTCGAAAAAGTGGACGGAGTTGCCGCTGACCAAATCTTGGAAGAATGGCAAACGGGTTTCATGTTCCACGGTCACGTGTTGCGACCAGCCATGGTGAAAGTTTCTGGGTAAATATAAATAAAAATAAAAAAGTAAAAAGGAGAAAAAAATGAAAACAACAAACAAAATTATCGGGATTGACTTGGGTACAACGAACAGTTGTGTCTCAGTCATTGAAGGCAGTGACCCAGTCGTCATTGCGAACAGCGAAGGCGGTCGTACCACTCCGTCAGTCGTTGGTGTGACCAAAGCGGGGGAACGTATCGTCGGTCAAGTGGCGAAACGTCAAGCGGTGTCCAATGCGGAAGATACCATTATCTCCATTAAACGTAAAATGGGTACCGCAGAAAAAGTTTCGATGGGTGGTAAAAAATACACTCCGCAAGAAATTTCTGCCATGATTTTAACGAAATTGAAAAATGATGCCGAAGCATACTTGGGTGCCAAAGTGACCAAAGCGGTGATTACCGTGCCGGCTTACTTTAACGACAGCCAACGTC
>CAZXAV010000083.1:0-3756 GCA_964638195.1 uncultured Prevotella sp.
ACCGAAATGATGTTGAACATGATGGCTAAGCCCCGCCCCAGCCGTGCGGAAACCACCGACGTGGCGAACGCGGTTTACGACGGAACTGATGCGGTCATGACTTCGGAAGAAACCGCCATGGGTGAATTCCCGATCGAAACGATTAAATACATGCGTAAAATCACCAACGAAGCTTGGAACCAAAAACACGCAAAATAATCGTCGTACAACCAAACCAAAGAAACGTGTCAACCTTGGCACGTTTTTTTTTTATAAAAAGTTTGGGCGGGGGTCTTGACTTTGTCAGTCGGTAGTGTTTAACTATGATTAAAGGGAAAATAATGATGGAAAAATTATCACAATTACAATTCAACCAATAAGGTTTGAAACCTGAGCGCCACGAAATGCAATTACGTATTTTGGACCAAAACCTTGCCATGCGCGATTTGGCTGCGATTGAAGACACGGAACAAAGTTATCCGGGGGAAAACATGTACACCAAGGATGACATTATGGCGACGTTGCGTTCCCGTTTTTACCAATGTTACGGCGTTTATGACCGCGACCAACTGGCGGGCTACTGCTTTATGGCGCAAAATTTTTACCAAAATCACGAAGCCTATATCAGCAACATCGGGGTCTGCCCCACTTACCAAGGCAAAGGCGTGGGCACGGAACTGTTGTGCAAAGCCGTGTCGCACTATTTAGCCATGAACAAAGCCGCCAACAATTACCTTGCCCGCGTGCGTTTGGACGTGGAATTAACCAACCACCGTGCACTGAACCTTTACCAAAAAATGGGCTTTGTGGTGGACGATTTCCAACCCATGGCGGGCGTCGGCAACCAAGTGATGTCGGTCGGCAAAACCGATTTCTTACGTAACGCCAACGCCTATTTGCAAGACCACGGCTACACCACTTACACCGCACCTGCCAACACCATGACGAAATAATCACCAAATAAAGGGGGAAAAAATGGAAAAATTATCCAAACAACTGCCGATGAACCCAACGCTCATGAAAACTAATCGTGCCACGACCCAATTAAGAGTTTTGGACCAATTCATTTCTCAACGCGATTTGGCTGTGATTGAAGCGGTCGAACAACACCGCGACAGCGGGGCACTTTCGCGGGATGCAATTTTGAACTCGCTGAGTTCGCCCGCCAATCAATGGTATGCCACTTACCACAACGACGAATTGGTCGGCTTTTGCATGATTGATGATTTGGACCACTACGAAGCGAATCTGAACAACATCGGGGTGCGTCTGGATCACCAAGGACAAGGCTTCGGCACGGATTTACTCAGCAAGGCGGTGACGGATTATTTGGAAAGTCACAACCGTTCGGGTCGTTATCTTGACCGCGTGAAACTTTACGTCATGCCGAACAACCAACGGGCGGTGAAACTGTTCCAAAAATTCGGTTTCCAAACCGATGACGTCTGCCGTTACATGATGACGGTACGCCAAGACGAATTTATGGAACACTCCGATCAATTCCGCCAAAGCAAAAACCACCAATCCCCCACCGTATTCACCATGGAAAGGTAATGTTATAAAAAAAAGACGCGCCGTAATCGACGCGTTTTTTGTTGGTCTTAAATCGCATGGGTTTGGCAGTTGTCCAGCACGTTGTCGAATTGTTTTTCTAATTTCAGATGCGTGCGGTGGAAAACGGTACGCAAGTTGCGTAAATGTGCCGTCAAAGTCGCGGGTGTGGGCAAATCAATGATGTTGATATATTTCGGAGCAATGGCATCGGTGTGTTTGATTTCGTAGCCCATGTACATGCCGCTTTTGAACAAGTCTTTCATGGTCTTTTTCATGCCCCATCGGGTCAAATATTCCAAATTCAAATCCACTTGGGCGTTCAAACTGGCGGGGTCGCGAAACATGGGCATGATGGCAAGTTTCGGATTTTGTGGTGTCGCAAATTTTGCCCACCATTGTTCAAAGAATTTGATAATTTTGACACGGTCGTCCATGTCCAAGTATTCGTTGCCCTCAAATTTGAGTAATTGATTGCGGGCTTTGTTATAATCGCGGTTGAGATAGGCTTCGTTGACCATACTGCTGCCCATGGAAAAGAAATAAAACCATTCGGGTGACATGCGTGCGTGTCGTGCCGCCACGTTCGGGTCGGGTGTGGTAAAGACCATTTTTTGGTCACGGCGCGCGTTCCCCATGGTCTGCCCGGCTTTGTCCAAAATTTGTTCAATGGTCGTAATTTGTTTGGCGCTGTAAAATTTGGTGTTCGGGTTCAAGCCGTATTTGCGGATACGGTCGGTAAACACCGCGTTAAAGCCGTGGTATTCGCATGCCGCCATCGTCATTAACACGACAAAACGTTCGTTGAAATGATGTCTGTAAACAAACAATTTTTTGGCGGTGTCTTTAATCGAATTTTGGATAAACGGATACAGTTTATCTTCGCTGATGTCGCGTTTGTTGATTAAGTACAAAATGTCGTTACAATATTGACGGAAGTCCATGGCGGTGGGTTCTTTCATGTGCAACTTTTCACGGTCGACAAAAGGGTTCTCAAAAAACTGTTGCCAACGCAATACCGCACTGGTCATTAACAAATTAACGTAGTACAAATCTCTGGCACGTTTACTGCCCATGACTTTGGACAAATCTTGTGCCATGCGTGGCGAATTCAAATAATCAGTAACAAACCCCATGGCACGCATTATAACAGCCCACCGCCCCATTTTCAAGACCCTACGGCAAAGTTTAACAACAATTTTTGTGATTCCCACCAATCCACAACGCACAAAAAAAACGGCTCTGCGTGTTGAACCGTTTTTTTTGAATTCAAGGGTTAAATTATTTACCTTGTGCGATGTCAATCGCGGCTTGGTAACCAATAAAGACAACGGAATCAACACGTGCAATGACAGAACCTTTTTTTGCTTCGGCAATTTCTTCTTCGGTCACATAATCAGGGATGTCTTTGAATCGTTCTTCCATTTGTTTGTTGAACGCATCAACAATTTTTTCGGCATCACTGGTGTTGCTGAATTTTGCAATTCTCACCATGGTGTAAGATTTATCTGCGTATTCGCCTTTTTCTGCCGAAATTACCCATTCAGCAGTAAAACTTTCGGTTTCCGAAATGTCCATTTTCAGACTTTCTTCTCCCAAAAATTCAACTTCGTACTCAGCCGCTTTCAAATTGGCTTCGTATTGTTCTTTTGACAATTCCTTGGAGCCGTTATTGCTGCCACACGCTGACAAGCAAACGCCCAAGACGACGACCAATGCTAAGGTTGTCAATATCGTCGCAAATTTTTTCATGTAATTTTTCATAATTACCTCCTAAGGGTAGGTTACCTTGGGGGGGGGGGGCTGTCAATAACTTTTTGATTTTTTTTGGCGTTTTAGCGTAAATATGTTAAAATCTCATATATTTATAAGGAGTAAATTTATGCCCATCAAGCCAACCCCGTCGAAATTAACAACATTAAAAACGTCCAGTACGGTAAGCAAAACCACTGCCCGCCCCAGTTACCCAGCGCGTCCCACGACCACTGTGTCGTCCCCGCGGACTGTGGCACGACCGACCCCCACGATTAACCCGACCCCACGTCCCAAAACCACACAGCCAAGCACTAAACGCGGACTGACCCGCAGACAAATTTACGTGATTTGTGGGGTGGTCGCGGCATTGTTATTGTTCATGGCAATCGTGATTCCCGTGGTCGTAATTGACGAACAACGTCACAACCAAGTCTTTGCCGACGAATACCGCACCACCGCCCGCCACGGTTA
>CAZXAV010000084.1:0-3696 GCA_964638195.1 uncultured Prevotella sp.
AAATCTTTCACATCTATTTATAATGGCTTTTTATCATCAATATTACTTAAAGCCACAATTCGTTTATAATCTTCACGAGTAAATGTTAACGGTTGTTCGGTATCATCAGTCACCGTTTCATCATCACCAAAATCAAAACCACGATAATTTTTACTTTGTAAGTATTTAGTGATATTGCTTTCTTTGTTAATATGGTTTTCAATTTGCAAACGTGCGGGCGTGTTTTGATTTGAATTTTTAATCATCGCATTCAAATCATCGGCTAATTCACTGTTATAAATATTCATTGCTGGCAGAGTTTTAACAGCAGCAGGTTCTTCGGTTGGAATTTCCGCGGGTGTCTTTTTCGGTGCCGACTTCTTTTCGGCAACTTTGTTGGTACCACCTTTTAACATGCGGTCTAAAACAGCAAACGAAGCCACAACAACAATTAGTACAATCATTAAAACGATTACGAATCCAATTAAATGATTTGTCATGGCTGTTCTCCTTTTATTGTAACTTAGTTTTCTTTTTTGGTGGATTCAATGAAGGTGTCAACATATCCGAATTAGCATTACCACTCAAAGATTTACGCATTAAAGTATCACTTTGCATGTTTTCCATTTGCATGTAATCTTTCACATCAATGTTACCGTATTTCAAAGCACCCGCCAAAGCCTTGGGGACTTCGGATTCCGCCGCCACAACACGTGCACGCATTTCTTGAGTTAAAGCACGCATTTCTTGTTCTGCCGCAACCGCTTCGGCACGACGTTTTTCAGCATCGGCTTGACTGATGTATTTCACGGCTTCGGCTTTATCAATTTCCAATTCTGCCCCAACGTTACGCCCAACTTTCATATCCACGATATCCAACGACAAAATGTCAAATGCCGTGTCCGCGGCTAAATCTTTATTGGACATAATCGTTTTGGTAATCATGTTCGGACGTTCCAAAATTTCATTATGCGTATTAGCATTACCAATAATAGTCATGACACCTTCACTGATACGGGCAATAATGGTTTCTTCCAGTGCACCGCCAATAATACGTTTCAAATTAACACGTAAAGTTGCTTTGACGCTGACGGATACTTCAATCCCGTTTTTCGCCATCGCGGTGATGTTGTTAATTTGAATAATTTGCGGCATAATGCAGTGTTTAACCGCATCGTTGATATCACGCCCCGAAAGGTCAACTGCAATGGCGGTTTTCAAATCCAAATCTTTCAAATTAGCACTAGAAGCCGCAATCAATGCGTTAATGACCAATTCAATGTTTCCGTGTGCTTGTAAGTGGTTTTCAATTTGTGTAATCGTAATATCAACACCTGCTTTTTTGGCTTTGATATAATTATTAACAATGCTGCGTGCGTCCAATTTTTTAACGGTCATTGAAATCAACTCGGCAATTGAAACGTGAGCCCCCGAAATCAAGGCACGAATCCACAAAACCATGTTAAAAACCGAACAAAAGGTTATAACAGCAATTACAACCAATAATACGATAACCCAAGGTAAAAAATCCATCACCATATGATAGCACATACTTTTAACGATGTCTAGATTAGTTATCAATTTTGTTAAATTCTTTTTTGAGACGGGTCAAAATTTTTTTCTCTAAACGTGAGATGTACGATTGCGAAATTTCCAACATATTTGCAACTTCTTTTTGGGTGCGTTCTTTACCACCGCCCAATCCAAAACGTAATTGCATGATTTCTTGTTCACGAATTGACAATTTATCAACCGCTAACCATAACAAGTTTTTTTCAACTTTCATATCCAATTCGTCGTCGACATTATTTGTCGTCGTACACAAGACGTCACCTAGACGGATTTCATTGCCATCACTGTCCGCGTTAATGGCTTCATCCATAGAAACATCACTACGTGTTTTTTGTACTTTGCGTAAATACATCAAAATTTCATTTTCGATACAACGACTGCTGTATGTTGCCAGTTTAATGTTTTTATCGTATTTGAAACTGTTCACGGCTTTAATTAAACCGATTGAACCAATGCTGATTAAATCTTCAATGTCAATCCCAGTGTTCTCAAACTTTTTTGCAATGTAAACCACTAGACGTAAATTGTGCGAAATCAATTTTTGACGAGTTTCGGGTTTACCTTGATCCAATTCTTGCAATAATAATTCTTCTTCCTCTTTTGGTAAAGGTCGTTCCAAAGCTTCGGTGCCATTGATAAAAAACACTCCCGAATCATTCCAAGTATTTTCTTCCGCAACATTGATTTGTTTGAATAGTTCCACAGCCTTCGCAATTAAATTCATAATGTTCCCCCTAATTTAATATTTAAGATGGCATCATATTTTTGATTACCGAAATTTTGAGTACTGACCCCCAACATTGTGCGCACTGTCGTTCCGTTAATTTGCATTTTGTCGGGCGGGAAAACGAACACTTGACCTTTACCATTCACGGTTTGGCAATCAATATAATGTCCGTCACTTACACAAGTTTCCAGTTCATGTAACAAAATTTTGTCCGCCGAAATTTCCGGGAACATTTGCAAAAAGACTGCCAACGAAATAATGGAAACTGGGGTTTGCGATACGGGGTCGACCAACGTGTTCCCAGAATCCAATAAAGCCCTGACACGGAAACGCTTTCCCCCATATTCAATCATGGTTTGATGCAAAAGTTTTTGGCGGCGGTGCCAATGCAGTAATTTTTGAATTATGATGTAAAACAATAAAACAACAATTACCAATAAATACTTGTTGGTAAAAGCATACATTGCTGATCCAAAAGCAAATGCAAATGTTAATATTGTTGCCATGACATAAGATAAATATGTTTGCAGTGGCGGATTTATGCTAATCAAATCAAAATATGTAAGATGATGACGAAGGAAAAAAGTAATGGAAAATTTTTCAAATTTATGTTAAAAAAGATTGATGAAGTACGTCACCGAACGTGATATTTATAATACCGAACAATTAAACCATGTATTGGATAATTTACCGCCTTTTTGTCATGCATTTTTTCTCGGGGTCGAACAAACCACTTCACCGCTGACCCGTTTGGGATATGCCCGCGATTTAGAAATTTTTTTTAATTACTTAATTAACGAAACAGAAAAATTTCACGATTATCAAATTCCCGATTTTGATAAGTCCGATTTGAACCAAATCACAATTGACGACATGGAACTATATATGTCGTACTTGACCCATTACCGTAAAAGTGACCGCGACTATTTGAATGGCGAACGCGGCAAAATGCGTAAAATGGCAACCTTGCGTTCTTTCTTCAAATACTTTTACCGCCGTGGTGATTTGAAAGAAAATATCATGACCAAAATTGATTTACCAAAAATTCACGAAAAAAGTATCATTCGCTTATCCGACGATGAAGTAGCCAAAATGATTGAAGCAGCTGCCAAAAATTCACGCGATGAAATGATAATCAGTTTGTTTTTATTGTCGGGAATTCGTGTCAGTGAATTGGTCGGTTTGGATTATCAAGACATTGACTTAGAAAACAAAACCTTTTTAATCACACGCAAAGGTGGAAAACAAACCATTCTTCACATGGGACAACAACTGCATGATAAATTTGTTGATTACTTTGCTTTGGGCGAATGGACACCTACTACACCTTTATTCACTAAATGCGGACACCGTTTATCTGTCCGTGCGATTGAAAATATCGTAAAAAAATATGCTGCGGTTGCCGCCCCATTAAAAAA
>CAZXAV010000085.1:0-3683 GCA_964638195.1 uncultured Prevotella sp.
CTTGGAAAATTTAGGTACCTACTTAAATCGTTTGCGACCGTCGGAGTTATTGCTGTACGTTTTACAAGCCAAGCCTAAACCAAATATTCGTTGTACACGCATCGAAGAACATCTGCGGATTGGTACGGATGGTAACATCGGCGGTTGTTGCAGTTGTATGGTTTCTTTGGGAAACTTACTGCATGATGGTGAATTGAATCAAATTTATAATAGCACCTATGCCCGCATCGTGAAATTATCTTCGTTAAACCGTTCGTATTGTTTGTGTAATTTTAATACATGGTGCAAGGGCTATTGTTCGGATAAAACACCATTGCCGGCGGAGCAGTGGGACACACCGACGATGCCTAAATATATCTTTCTTTCTTTCGACCATGCTTGTAATTTATGCTGCAAAGTATGTCGCACTAAACCATATGTTATGAACGATACAGAGCGCCAATGTGCCGATACGACTGTGACAAAATTATTACGTTCGGGTTGGTTAGAACAAGCGGAGTGCTTGGAATTAGCCGGTAGTGGTGAAACTTTTTACAGCCCGTATTATCGTCAAATCTTAACCACAGATTTACAACGGAAAAAAATCAAAATTTTATCCAATGGCACTTTGTTCAATGAAAGTAATTGGTCTTTAATTGCCAATAAATACAAAACAATTGATGTCACAATTTCGGTGGATGCCGCGACAGCCGAAACTTATCAGCAGCTGCGTGGCGCGGATTTTAATCACTTGAAAAAGAATTTGCAGATGCTTGGTGACTTGCATAAGAAAAAACAAATTCGTAAGTTTGGCTTAAATTTTATCGTACAACGGAATAACTTCCGCGAGATGCCCGATTTTGTTAAATTAGGACGTGCGTTAGGTGTTGATCGGATTCAGTTTCAACGGTTGAATAATTTTGGAATCTTTACGGAACAAGCGTTCAATGACCGCGTTTTGATTATTGATAATCAATACTTGGATTACGAACTGTGGTGTCTTTTGCAAGACCCAATTTTTCAGGACCCCATTGTGGATTTACAAGGTCTGCAACGTTACATTGATGCATCCGAAGAACGTTACCGTAAACGTTATGAACACGAACAGAAAGCGTAGTGTTCCGTTTGACTGTGAGTTGATAAAATTTGTAAACTGTGAATGAAAATGAACCAATCTAAGGAAGTACAACAAAAAACTTTATTTGTCGGGAACAAGCGGATTTGCCAACAAGTTGCGTATGTTTTAGATGTGCAAGATTACTTATTCACAGAAAAGCTAACCAAGAAAAATCTTGAACAATACCGCGATAGTAAAATCTATGTTTGTGCATTTATGTGTAAAAGCCGTAAATTTGTGCAATTCAACAACAAAGTAGCCACCCAACTCAACATCCAATATTTGGACGACATTTGCCGTGCGATTGATGATGAATACTATGCTAACCGTGAACGTCACGCCAATGATTTGCCAAAACCAGTGGCGGAAAAGACACCGCCTAAATCCATTGCCGTTGCGACTGTAACGGAGCAGGTGGTCCAACCCGTTGATGTGATCCCCACCAAGCCATCACTGTTGAAACGGATTTGCCGTGGGATGAAACACCCGCTACGGGCGGGATGGCATGTAGTCTTACGGACCAAGGAAACGTTAAAACGTCAATCGATGTTGGCTAAACAACGACATCGTGAAATGCAAGAACTTCGAGCACCACTTAACCGTCAAAAACAAATTCGTTATCAAGTCAAGCACGGCAATTTGTATTATTTACAAAGTTTGAAACCGTCCGAAATCTTAATTTATGTTTTACAAGCGCCAATAAAGAAAAACATCCACTGTACACGTTTGGAAAATACTTTAAGTGTTGTCAGTGATGGCAGGGTTAAGATTTGTTGTAGTGTGATGTTTCCGTTTGGGAATTTACTGTATGACGGAGAACTGGACGAAATTTACAACAGCACGTGTGCACGGATTGTGAAATTATCTTCGTTAAACCGTTCGTATTGTCTATGCGATTTTAGCGGTTGGTGTAAAGGCTATATAAACGGAAAGGGACATCCGTTGCCAACCGAAAAATGGGAAACAAACCATCTTCCCGAAAGAATCCAAATCAATTTTGACCCTGCGTGTAATCTTTGTTGTAAGTCTTGTCGCACTAAGCCCTATGTCATGGATGAGATTTCGCAACAACGTAACGAGATAATTTTGAAAAAGCTGTTACGTTCTGGTTGGTTAGAGCAAGTTAGGCGTTTAAGAATCGCGGGTAATGGTGAAGTATTTTACAGCCCTTACTACCGACAACTGCTGACAACCGATTTCCAACGCAAAAGGATTGATATTCTTTCCAATGGTACGTTATTTAACCAAGATAATTGGCGTTTGGTCGCCGGTAAATATTCCAGCATCAATGTTGATATCTCGGTGGATGCCGCGACGGCGGAAACTTACCAAAAGTTACGCGGTGCGGATTTTAACAATTTAATGAAGAATTTGAACATGTTGGCGGATTTGCGTCGTCAAAAACAAATTCGTTACTTTGGTCTGAACTTTGTCGTGCAACGCGACAATTTCCACGAAATGCCCGACTTCGTGCGGTTGGGACAATCGTTGGGTGTCGATTGTGTCCAATTCCAACGTTTGTGCCGATCATCCAGTATAACGCAACAAGCAGTTGCTGATCTCAGTTTAATCATTGATAACGAATATCTTGATTATGATTTGTGGCGTGTTTTGCAAGACCCAATCTTCCGTAACCCGATAGTGGATTTGCAAGGTCTGCAACGTTACATTGACGTGTCGGAGAAACGTTATCGCAAACGTTACACACGGGAACAAAAGCAACACCGTTCTGTTTGACTTGGGGTGTAGATAATTTGTAGACTGTAAATGAGAATGACAACAACCACGGCAACACAGCAGAAAACTTTATTTGTTGGTAACGAACGTATCTGTAAACAAGTCGCGTATGTGTTGGATGTGCAAGATTACGCGTTCGCCGAAAAGTTAACCAAGCAAAATCTTAACCAATATCGTGATTGTCAAATTTATGTTTGTGACTTTAAGCGCAAAAGCCGTAAGTTCGTGAAAGTTGGGGGGGGGGGGTAAAAACCATCTAAATCTTTGTTATTTAGATGATATTTGCCGTTTAATTGATGAAGAATATTACTTAAATCGTAAACGACACGCAAACGATTTTCAAATCTCAACGGAGAAAAAGGAAACTGCTAAATCTGTGGCAGTGCCAACCACAGTTGTTACGACGCAAACCGATGTCGAACAACCAGTTAAACCATCACTGTGGTATCGGGTTAAACGTGGTATGAAACATCCGTTGCGGGCGGCATGGCATGTGGTGCTGCGGGTTAAAGAAATGGTTAAATGTCAATTTAATGCGGCAAAACTGAAACATCGTCAGGTTGTTGCTGAACGTAGCAGTCGTCGTGTCGCCGCGCAGCAACGTCATGCCCAACATAAAAAACAAACCCAAATTTGTCGTCAAATTCGCCGTGGCAACTTGGATTACTTAAAAGAATTGAAACCTTCCGAACTGTTCTTGCGGGTCTTGTTTGCACCAGTTAATCAAAATATCCAATGTACGTTTTTAGAAACGAACTTACGGATCAATTATCAAGGCAGAGTTGATGGATGTTGCGGGGTGTTGGTGCCGTTCGGAAATTTACTCTATGATGGCGAACTGGCTGAAATT
>CAZXAV010000086.1:0-1383 GCA_964638195.1 uncultured Prevotella sp.
AATCGCAATCTGACTGGGCAAATTCAGTTTACGCAGTTTCTTGGCAATCACCGCCTTATCTTGGCTCTTGGTAATCGCGTGGCAAATGCGGTCAAGCACTTCGTCCGCGGTTTCGTGGTCGGCATGGTAAATGCTGACTCGGGTAACATGCTTTTTGGCATCGTAGGCAGCATTACGGTAAATTTTGTTAATCTGCATGGCTGTTTCCTTAGTTTTGGTAATCGTGCCTTGACCAATTTCCCATGACGGCGAAAGCACCGCAATTTCGGTCGCATCAAAAATCGTTTGGTACCATGGCACGTTGGCATTCACATTGATGTTCGACCGCGGAGTATGACGCGAAATTTCTTGCTGTACCACAATCCGCCCCAGTTCTGCCCCCTTGTAAATGAAATCAACATGGGTCGCGTTAAGGTTAAACGCATATTCGTGCTGCTCTTTCGTAAAGGTCACATCCGCACCAATGCGCCCATCAAAGCGCAACATTTTGAATTCTTTTGATAATGACTCCGTAATATCTTGGAATTTTTTGTTTTTATCCACGGCACGCAAAATTGCCGCCACTTTTTCGCGTCGCGCACGCGCCACCGTTTGATCTTTTTCAATAATTTTTTGATCCATTTTACGTTCTTGTACCGCTGTTACATTTCGCGGTCGGCAGTGTGAATTTGGTTAACGATGTTTTCCACCAAAGTGTCTTGGTTTTTAATCGCAACCTTGCTGGGCAAATTCAATTTGCTGAGTTTCTTGGCAATCACGGCTTTGTCTTGGCTCTTGGTAATCGCATGGCTGATGCGGTCAAGCATTTCCGCAACAGTTTCATTAGCGGCAGGATAAAAGCCCAAACTAATAATTCTGCGATTAGCATTCGTTCTGGAAATATTCTCGGTGGCAAATTCGTGCACAACCCGCCCTTCTTGCCAATGCGGTGATTTGACCGAAACTTCCATCAAATCATGAACCGTCTTTAAGTTTTTACGGTTAATTTTATGTCTGACCGTAATTTCGCCCAAGTCTTCACCCTTGTACGCAAAATTCACGTTAGTCACGTCAGAATCTTGCGCGTTGGAAATATCACCACGGTATTTGATCGTATCATACTTACGGCATGCTTTGATAAAAGTGATATCAGGACCAATTTGACCCGCAAATTGATATTCCATGAACGGGACTTCACCATAAACTTGCTTAAACGCCTTAAATCTTTGGTTTTTGTCCACCACATGCAAGATGTCTTTCACTTGTTGTTGTTGACTGTAAAATTCAGTTCGATGTTCGTCAATCATTTGTTGGTTGACCTTTCGGATTAGTTTTCTTTCTCTGTCTGTCATAATTTTGATTATAACATACGCCCCCACCGATTTCAAGACCCAAAACAACACT
>CAZXAV010000086.1:1483-3678 GCA_964638195.1 uncultured Prevotella sp.
ACGGTCGGGATAATATTTTTTGATTTGCTTTTGGTAACACAGCCAATGTTTGATTAGGTCACTGGGGTTGCCGTTGTGGCGTTCGCGTTGTAATTGCATTAACGCAATGATACGTTCGTAAGTCGGGACTTGGTCGTCCAAGTTAATTTTCCACGGTGCACCGCACAAAGCCCGTCCCACCATTACCCCGTCGGCACGGGTTGCGGCTAAACATTTTTGGTAACTGGCTTGGTCGCGGACATCACCGTTCGCAATCACGGGCACAGTGACCGCCGCTTTAACACGTGCAATTGCCGCATAGTCTGCCGTGCCGCGGTAACCGTCCACCCCCAAGCGTCCATGCACAATCAAACGTTCTGCCCCCGCCGCGACACACATTTGGGCGAACTCCACCGCAATGTCCCGTTCCCACCCCAAACGCATTTTCACACTTAACGTTTGGTGCGTCTGGCGGGTGGCGGCACGACAAACTTCAATTAAATGGCGGGCGGCATCAACGTCTCTCATTAACGCACAACCGCAATGGTTTTTGATAATCTTGGGTGCGGGACACCCCATGTTCAAATTGATTTCGTCGTAAGCACTTAACAATCCCGACTCAATCACAGTCACAAAATCGGCGGGTTCGCGACCGAATAATTGCACGACTTGCCGTACCCCGTCCACATGGTCAGTTTTTAACATTGCCACCGTTTTCGCGTTGCCCCGTGCCAAAGCGGTCGCGTTAATCATTTCCGTCCACACTTCACGTGCACCACACGCGATCAACACCGAGCGAAAACCATAATCCGTCCACCCGGCTAACGGTGCGGAAAGGATCACACTATTTGACTTTGCGGACGTTTTCATGTTGATAAGATACCACATGCGCCGCCGCTTTGTCTTGATATTTCCCGAACAAACACCACGCGACCAAACCCGCCACGGTCACGCCGCCGACCAACACCCAACCCAATGCCGTACTGACTTCCAAAGTTTGCGTTGCCACCCCGCTTTGGAAACCGATTAAATCCAACAACAAGCCCACAATAAAGGTCACCAACGCGTTGGTACATTTGGTGCAAAACGTCAAAAAGCCCGTTGCCATCGCGGTACTTTCCAATTTGATGTTGTCGGCGAACATGCTAATCGGCAACGAATAAATGCAACCCACCCCGACACTAATCATTAAAATGTCCGCCGCCAATAGCCACAGCACCCACCCGCTCGGTAAAAAGATGCGTGCCGTCAACAGCACCGCAAAACCGGCTACCCCGACCAAGACCACCCACAACGCGACTTGCACCGTTGATTTTTTCCCCAAGCGGTTACTGACTTGACACCATAACGGTTGACCGCTGATCACCCCCGCCACCAAGCACCCCATCACGAACGAAATTTGCAACGACGAAAAATGGAACGTATAGGTAAACACGTGCATGCCCAAACTGGTAATAAACGCACTGCACGACAACGCAATCGCATAAGCCGCAATCAAAAACACATTGTTGCGGTCGTCCAAAATGGCAAAGAACTCGGCAATGAATGAAACCTTTTTGGGTTTGGTTGGGGTGTGTAAATTGGTCATTGTTTGCACGTGACTGCTGCGGTAACGGCGCGTGCCGAAAATAGCAATCATGCCCGTCAGCACGCACAACGTACTGGTGATGTTGGCAATCACGCGGTAACCACTGGTTGCCGTGTCCATGGTTGCCACGGCTTTGGGCACCAACACCACGCCCATCAACAAGGACGGCACTAACAACGCGGCAGATTGGAAGACAGTCTTGTAACCTTGGATACTGGTGCGTTCGTGGTAAGTTTGGCACATATCAAATCCCAACGCGCCGTACGGAGTCGAATAAACCGTGTTAAAGGTTTCAATCAACAACAACGCCACCAACAGCACCAAAAACTTTGTGGTCTCACTCCAAGCGGGCGAAATGTTCCAAATCATTAAGTTTAAGACTGCCACCCCGCAACAACCCACCAACATGAAAGTGTGACGCTTGCCGAACCGTCCGCGGTAGTTATCCGACATCGCACCCACCAACGGGTCGGTGACCGCATCCCAAACGGTGGAAATCGCAATTGCCAAGCCCATCAACGTACCCGACAACCCGAGTACCCCCGTGCCGAAGAACATCAAAAAATTGCCCAACATTTGGTTGACACTGCCGTACCCGAACGCGCCCACGCCGTAGACCAACTTATCC
>CAZXAV010000087.1:0-3653 GCA_964638195.1 uncultured Prevotella sp.
TTTGGTGCCTTCGCGCGGAATCGAACCACGGACACAGGGATTTTCAGTCCCTTGCTCTACCGACTGAGCTACGAAGGCATAACTCTTTTAGCATAACACAACCAATCACAAAATGCAAATAAATTGTCACAAGTTGAAAATTTTACGATTTAATGGTCGCGGGGTTAATTTTGAAAATTTCTTGAATAATTTGACAATTTATATTGCTCTTAGGTGAAGTTTGTGGTATGATTACAGCATGGCGGAAAACAATAAAAATTCGGGAATAGTGGACGATGCAGAACTGATGGGTGAAGCAATCAGAAATATGTTCGCAGGGAATTACGGACGTACAGTATCGGAAACAATTTCAAATGTTGAAATTGGTAACTTTGTCGGCGGCATGGATAACAAGCCGTTGTTAAGAAGTTTCCTGAAATATTTTACGCAAACTCCGGCGAATATTTTACGTTCGGTTGATTTTGGTAAATCTTTATTCCGCTATTTTGCGCCAGATGTAGAAATTCCCAATGATCCCGCAAGTTTATTAAATGCAACACGCTCTTTATTTACGGTCGGTTTTGCCGATGCAAAATTAACTGACGAAGCCTTTGTGCGTTTCATGCTGAACAAAATCGACAAAGAACCAGACTTGATTACGTTCGATATGGTTGCCGATTTGGTGGAAAGTAATGCTTACAAAAATTTTGGCAAAACCGCACAAGACAAAAATAATAAACAAAAATTTGAACGTTGGATTTATGACCAATCACTTTTGTCAAAAATTGAACAATGCCCGGCGGTGGATGTTGTTTTGAATCAAGAGGGCATGACCCGTGTTATTAACGCAATTGCGCCCAGTAAGAAAAAACAAAATATTGATTATTTGAATCAAATCAATGCCAAGGTTAAAGATTTCGACGAAACCTATGTACAAAACGTTAATGATAAAGCATTGAAAGATTTGAAAAAAATTGCTAAGAATACCGCGAACAAAGATTATGTAACCCAATTAAAAAACGTCTACGGAATTTTGTGTGACCGCGAAAAAGCTGATTTAATTTGCGACGTTATTGACGGTGGTACGATTGGGGCAGAATCCAAAGTGCGTAATTCGATGATTATGGGCTTCGGCATGGAAGCCAATAAAATGATGTTGGCGGTTAGCCAACGTAAAAATTGGTCGGAAAAAGATTTCAATGATATTTATTTGAAATTCCCAATTGAAAAACGTGCCGAAAAACTTGAAGAACAAGCGCAACTGCGTAATACTCCCAAAAAACAAGCAACCAGTGCTACGCAGCAAGCGGCAATCCAACAAGATTATTTGACAAGCCAACAAGAATATGAAGCATTGCTTGGAACCAAGCCCAACCTTGGACAAGCGGCAACCACGGCGGGACAAAATAATATTGCGCCAGAAAAAGCGAAATTCAATCCCGTGTTTGATGTTGTTAAAACTTTCGGTGGAACACTTGCGGGTGCAACGGTAATTTCAACGATTACTTCAATCCCCGGTGTTGGTCAAGTCGTTGGTCCAGTTTTGGGTCTTGCTACGGTGGCAACGGCTGGAATTGGTTCGGCGGTTTCTGCCTATAACAAAGCGAAAAAGCATGGCGAAGTTTCCAAATCCGATGCTAAGAAAATTGCGATTCAGTCGGGTATTGCAATGTTAGGTAAGGCTTGGCCTTATGCCGCTGCGATGGCACTTGGTCCTGCCGGTCGTATCTTGGGTTCTGGTGTTGTACTGGCGAAAACTTTCTATGCTGACTTGGAACGTCGTGCGGGATTACAACAAGAAAAAACCAAAGGTTTGATTGGTAAATTGAAACGCGTAGTTGAAGCCGGACGTACCGCGGGTGGTGTGGAAGTTTTCAAATCGGCATTGTATTCTGTGGCTAAAGGTGCGGCAGTGTTGGTCGGTGGTACAGTTGGTAGCGAAATTGGTTCTTCGATTGGTTCCAATGTTTCCTTTGAAAATGGACCACATTTGGACAAAGAAGGTGTTGTTGAAGATTTGAAACAAACCAAAGTCGGTAAGTTGTTTGGTCGTTTCAAAGGTTTACGCGGAAACGAACAAGCCCCGATGGAAAACTTACATCCCGCGGGTGTCGATAACGGTATGTCGCAATCATCTTCTGGTAACATCCAACTTAGTGAAGACAATTTGGAAAAATTGAGCCAAATTGGTGAAGTCAAACTAACCGAACATGCACGTATGACGGTGCATGCAGATAATCACCGTCAATATGTCGGTGGTGTCCAACAAGATTGGTACAATTCCGCACAAGAAGAAACCGCGATGCAAACTTTGCGTGATGCCGGAGTGGAAGACCCTGCGGGTGTATTACGTAAAGCGGGTAGTATGGCACGCTTCTTTGGTGGTAAATACAAAACCACGTTGGATAATTTGTGCTCAGGTAATTGTACGGATAAAGATGTTGATAATATTTTTGATGCTTTGCGTCAAATTAACGACGAAGGTGGTTTAGGTGAAATTGAAATTGTTAAACAACCAACTTATCAAACTTATGAACCAGTTCAAGAACCTGTAACAACTACGGAAGTTCCTGCACACACGCAAGAATACAGAACTCCCGCCAGTGAAGTAACTGATGATTTGTCGGCAACTCGTTTTGTTCCCGATGAAGTTACGGCTGACCCGATTGATGTTCCACCGCATACGCAAGAATACCGTACTCCGAATACGGTTGAAGTAGCCGAAACACATGAAACCCAAGAATCACCGTATGAAGGTGTTGATATTGACAATTCAGTTGATTACATCGCGGAAGATAATCAATTTACCAATCTTGACATTCCGCCGCATACGCAAGATTACCGCACTCCTAATGACAGTTTGACCAGTGAACCAACCAGTATCCCAATTCCGTCTCATACGATGGAATATACTGTTTCGGGTGTAATGGACGGTGAGTTTCAAGATGTGACTTACGGCGGTAATGATGGTGAAAATGATTACTTTATTGATAATCAAGGCAATGAAATTACCACCAGTAACAGTTCAGATGAAACTGAAACCGAAGCTGAATCAGCCAATGAACCAGCCATGTTGAGTGATGAGCAAATGGCACGTATTCGGGCAAGTTGGATTCGCAGTGGGGAATTAAGCCAAAACGGACTGGGTGAATATTTGGCGTCACTGAATAATGAGGAACTGCATTCTACACTTAACTATTTGAGTGATGAAGAACTTGCGTCGATAAATAATATGATTCCCGAACCTACGGTGGATAGTCAAAAAACTAATTTGCCGAATACTGATTTAGACTCTGAACGCTTCGACGATAAATATTACGAAAACCTAAGAGATTCGATTGAAACTGAAACCGAAATGAAATATGGTAAATCTGATAATGCTATGGAAGAAAATCAACGTAAAGCATATGAAACTCAAGCAGCGGTGTTGAATCAAGTAAACATTGATAATT
The DNA here is from genome assembly GCA_964638195.1 of uncultured Prevotella sp. Lineage (GTDB taxonomy): Bacteria > Bacillota > Clostridia > Christensenellales > UBA1242 > RGIG8050. The sequence goes on from CAZXAV010000087.1 coordinate 3,432, forward strand.
ATCAAATGAGCGGATCTTATGAAAGTGGGTATAATTATACTAATTCGGGGATGACGGACCGTAGTTCGGTATTGAGTGCGATTAGAGAACATAATCAATCATTAAATGATGAACCGACGATGGAACGATAAGCAATTTTAACGACAAAAAACCGATTGACAACCTTGCTTAAATGTGATATTTTTTAACCACTATGTAATTTTGACTGGGCGGATTGAAATA
>CAZXAV010000088.1:0-3626 GCA_964638195.1 uncultured Prevotella sp.
CACGGAAGGGTGTCAGAGTGGTCGAATGTACCTGTCTCGAAAACAGGTGTGCCGCAAGGTACCGCAGGTTCAAATCCTGTCCCTTCCGCCAAAGAAAAAACCACCGATAATGGTGGTCTTTTTGTTTTAGTAGCATTCTTTTTTTTGGAATTTGCCGTCTTTTTTGCGGACGGTGAAGCCAACTTCTTGATTTTCAGAAAGTTTTTTGACGCGTTCCAGTGCTTCATCTTTGGTGAAAAAACTGTCAATCACACGTCCTGCGCCATCACGTTTAATAATCCAAGTGTGGTCTTCTTCGTTGTACAATACGCGGTATACGCCCGGGGTGTCTTTTTCTTTGGTTTTTGCCATGATTTTTTCTCCTTTTGTTTAAGTTTACCTTGTTAAGATTTTATCTTATGTTCGCGATAAAATCAACCATAATTTGTGAAAAACATGGGATATTTTTGATTGGAATGGCGGGGAAGTCGTGGTAGAATACCGAAAATGGAATTTCGTGCAAATGATAAAGTTTTGACGATTCGGCTGGCGGATGTGGCGGATTGTCAAGCGTTAGCCAAATTGAAGTTAGCCGTTTGGTATGAAACTTACGCAAAGATTTATCCACAAGCCAAATTTGACCAGTACAGTTTGTCTGCCAATGAAGCCAAGTTCAAAAAATTGGTGGCTGACCCCAACCGCCATTTGTATGTGGTTTTGGACGGGGCAGACCCGATTGGCTATATGTGTTGTGGGGCACCAATCCGCGGTTTTCGCGATTTTACCCAAGAAATTGGTTTGTTGTACCTTTTGAAAAAATACCAACGCATGGGGTTGGGCACGGCTTTGTTTAATTTGGCAAAAGATATTATCGGGCAACACCACGTTGACCGTTTCTTTGTTTCTTGCAACAAATACAATTTGTCCGCCCAAAAGTTTTACCTTAAATGTGGTGGTAAGCCGATTTATGTTGACCCAGATAACGACGACCATTCTTTACCGCAAGTCAAATTTGAGTATCGGATTGAAAAGGTGAGTGGTAAACAAATCCGCAAAGATTTAATGCAAAATTTCCCGACAGCAAAACCGCTGCTAAAAACCATTGACCGCGCGTTTGCTTTTTACCATTTCCCAAAAAAATATCAGCCCCAAGCATACCGTTGTCTGCAACAAGTTTTTGGTAATGACAGTTGCAAACAAAACTTTTTTCGGGTCTACGAAACTTTATATACTGACCAATCGAACGAATTTCGCAAATTATGGAAATTCAAAGACGTGGAAACTTTGTTCGGCAGTTCGACACCTTTTGCCACCAATTTGATGATTTTGTTGGGAATGCCGTTCCATCAATCCCAAATGAAAACCTTGCAATTTAACCGTAAACAACGTGTGCTCCATCGCAAAAGGGTTAAAGACTGTTTTGTCAATGACATCGAAACCCGTGGCTATCAAGGAGTGCGCATTTCGCAAATGATTTGGGCGGCTTATTTTATTCGCGGCATTATTATTGAAGTTGGAATTTTACAATACGAATTTGATAGTTCGATTGATAAAATTAAAATCCATATTCCACAAATGCCAAGGCTTGATCTGAACCAAGTCAAGGAATCGCTCAGTGCTTCAAAATTGGATGTTGAAAAGTATTTCCATTTGACGGACAAACTGTATGTTTGCCATAGTTGGCTGTTAAGTCAACAATTATCCGCGATTTTGGACGATACATCAAACATCAAAAAATTTCAAACGTTGTTCCGTATTAAAGATGGGGAGGATTGCATTAACGATCTTTTTAATCATGTTTATCAAATAAGTGGTTGCGACGATTTGAACCAACTGCCCGAACAGACTGCTTTACAACGCAAAATTAAAGCCGAACTTTTACAAGGGACGGTTTTCAAACTTGGTTGTGGGGAATTGATTTGACACGGGTGGATTTCGTGGTAATATAAAGATATGGATTCACAAATTAAAATCGGTGGGATTTATCGGCACTTTAAGGGTGATTATTATTTGGTGGAAGACATTGTCATTCATTCTGAAACCTCAGAAAAAATGGTGCTTTACCGCGCTTTGTACGCTTCGACCAAAAGATACGTCCGACCATATGAAATGTTTATCAGTAAAGTTGACAAAGTAAAATATCCCGACGCAAAACAAGCATACCGTTTTGAATTACAAGACATTAAAAGTGTTGTTGGTCATGGTTAAAACTAAAAAAGTTTTGGTTTGACATAAACTGATGCGTAACGTAACATAATAATGTTTGAGCGCGGTGAAAGATTTAGTTCGGTTTCAAATTGTTCATTTTGGCAAAATTGCTTTTAATTGGCAATTTGTTGTGTTGGCGTTGATGTTATCCAGTGTGTTGTCTTTTATAATTCCCGTCGTTTATTACGTGATTTTATTTGCAATTATGTTGTTTACTTTATTCACTATTTTCGTGATGGTGCCAGATTTTGGTTCTTGGTTCGCGGGTGGTGAAGTTTTGTTAAAGGTGACAGAAATTTTGGCACGCAGTTGGCAATATACCATACCGTTAGCTTTGGTATTGGCAGTTTTATCCGTGGCATGTTTGAGTCTGGACCGCAACGGAAAGCATCGCGGACGGATAGTGTTTTCTGTGATTGTGGCTGTTTGTGCGTGTGTAATTTTAATTCTGAAACTGGTAAATCAAGGGGGTCTGGCATGAACACCGTGAACTTGAAAATCACTGGTACGCAACATTTGTCCGATGTTGTGGTGTCCATCAATGACCAACCAGTAAAATTAAAACTGAATCAGTTCGATAACTTGGTTGGGACAGTGCAAGTTGAACAACCCAGTGCCAAAATTAAAATTTATAAGATGTTGGATGTCGGCGGTATCGGGTGGTTTATCACGCAATTATTTTTCTTTGTCATCAGTGTGTTTGGGCTGTTAGATGTCCGCATGCGTAACCGCGATTTAGGCGTGCTTTATGAAAGCGAATTTCAATTAAACGGTGATACTGAGATGACTTTACGGGCAAATCTGCCACGCAATCAAGCCCCAGCCTTTACCGTGGAAAGTGATGCTACCGTTACCGAACACAGCAACTTGTATACGGTTGACGCAAAAGCCAAACGCACTCTAAAATTGTTGCGTTGGGCAAAAGTGCTATCGGCACTTGCAATCATTGGTGTTGTCATCGCAGTGGTGGCAGCCAAATTATAAAAGGAGTTAATGATGAAAGTTAGAATCAAAAACAAATTCTTTTCATTGGGTGGCAGTTCCAGTGTTAAAGACGAAAACGGCAAAGATGTCTTTTATGTGAAAGGCAAAATGTTTAGCCCAACCCACGTCAAATGGGTGTGTGACGAAAACAAAAAGAAACTTTTTAAGATTCGGAACAAGTGGTTCAACTTTTTCAGTCACTGTGCCTACATATACGAAGGCAAAACCAAAATTGCCAGAGTTAAACACCCGATGTTTAGTATCAAAAAGTTCATCGTGGAAGGCTATCAAGACGAAATTGTTATCAACGGTGATTTTTTCAGTTTCACGTCTTCCATTGTGCGCAACGGGAAAGAGATTGGTACGATTACCCGTGAAATTGCTGTCGTGAATGACACTTTTACCTTGGAAGGTGAAGCCGCCGACATGCCGTTTTTAATTGCATTGGTCATTGC
>CAZXAV010000089.1:0-3600 GCA_964638195.1 uncultured Prevotella sp.
TTTCGGTAATTTCCAATTGCGCGTCTTTGCCGTTTTCGCCCTTTTCACCTTTCAAAGATGCCAACCATTGGGATTGGGTCAGCGGCGTTTCATCCGCAGGCAGCAAGTCTTTATAAATTTCGTACGCGGATTTTCCCGTCGCACCCGTTTCGCCTTTGGCTTCGGCGCCAGTATCTTGGTAAACAATGTCGCCATAGCCCACACTGTATTGATCCCATTCGCTTTCTGGTTTATCTTCCTTCATCTCTTCTAACGAAGCGTATTTGGTGGCAACACCCCAATGGCCGTTTTGCAGAACCGTCAGACCTTCAATCGTGCTAATTGACATTTCACGCAAGAAGCGGTCGTAATTTTCGTTGGGTTTTTCGTCAACAATGTTGTTATATTCGCACCAAATATCGTAAACGGATTTACCGTCTTGTCCATTACGCACCGTGAATGTCGTCGTCGTTTGGTCGCTGTACGTAATTTGGTAGGTATCAACATAGTCGGTGTCGCGGTTTCCTTTAATCAGCAATTCAATAGATTCAATCCCGTTACCGTCCGCACCAGCCAAATATTGGAAAAAGTCTTGTTTGGTTCCTTCAATGTTCGGCTTAACTTCCATGTTTGTATTCGGGTCAATATAACTGTAATTTTTCCAGGTTTCGTACGCGGATGCTCCGTCTTTACCATCTTTACCGTGCGTCACCGTGAAACTGACTGGTAACAAATAATTGGGGTCGTCTTCGCCCTTCGGATTTGTAAACGTAATCGTATAGGTATCCGCCAAGCCGTCCAACGTACTGGTTTTCACAATGTTTTTAATGCCGTTACCTTCAACCCCTTGTTCGCCCTGCGCTGGTTTGCCGGTATCACTGTTGTTAATCACCCAGTTACCATTTTCGCCAATATAAACCGAAACACTGGAACGCACACCAGTATCCGTGCCGTTAATCCACCAGGTGTTCGTCGTGGAATTATGAATCGGCGTGGATCCGTCTTCACCTTTGTCGCCTTTGGCACCTGCCAAAGAAGCCAACCATTCGTTCGGCGATTTTTTGGGATTATCGCTGGTCGTATTGTAATACAATTCGTAGGCGGAAAGACCAGCAACACCTTGGGCGCCTTGTTCACCTTTTTGACCCGTCGCTCCCGTTTCACCACGCGCCGAGACTTGGGTGTTTTTGTAATAATGAATCGCCGTAACGTTGCCTTCTTCGTCGGTTTCTTCCACCGTTTCGTACAAGTACGCAGCGGTCGGGTCGTTTTTGTCAACTGCTTCATATTCGGCTTGGGTGATTTTTTCACCCCAGAAGCCGCTGGACAAAATGACATAGTTGTCCAAATTACCAATCACCAAAGAGTTAATAAATTCTTTTTGGCTTTTTCCGGCATTCGGGTAAATGGTTTCTTCTTCACCATTTTCTTTCTCAATTGTATAGTGGTAATCAAGCCACACTTCGTACGCGGTCGCACCGTTGGCTCCGTCTTTGCCGTTCTCACCTTGCAAGGTGGTAACTTTTTTCCATTCATAATGAATTTTTACTGGTTCGTTATCCACAATCGCCACCGAACCTTCCGCGGCAATGTAGCCAAACAAATGCGCGGTTGTTTCGTCAAGGATATAATTCCAATGATAGTAATAGAAATCTTTATCCAAGCCCGTGTCGCTTGTCGTCAAGGCGTTAATTTGGCCAATCGAGATGTCATCGCTGTAGTTAATTGCTTTCTTGTCCGTATCAAATTCCATTCCGTAATCGGCCGCGTGTTCTTGCAATTTGGCAAACGTTTCTAAATCCAAATTGCGTTCGGTCAATTTGCCCGTATAGGTCAAATTATGCGTTTTCGTAGCTTGTTTTTGGTAGACTTCGTTGGTTTCAGTATACAAATAGAAGTCGCCGGGGTTACCCCAGGTCACCGCAGATGGTTCTAAACTGTCACTTGACCACGCGGTACCGTCTTTACCGTTGACACCACTACCCACGGTACCGTTGCCGCCGCGTCCGTTGGTAACATGGAAATACGTCGAAGTTGAATTATCCGTATACGAAATTTCGTAGACGTCAATCATTTCAGCATCCGCGCCCAAATTGTTCACGGCAATGTAATCTTTATAGGCCTGAGTATTGTTCAACAATTTGGTAACCGCCGCGATGCTTTTGCCTGTGGCCGGAATCCCCGTGTCGGTATCGCCAATCCACCAGTGATTGCCTTGAATGTACGGCGTTTGACCGTTTTGTCCTTGGGCGGATTTACCCGTATCGTTGCCGTCAACCCACCAGTTACCGTTCGCACCAATGTATGGTAAATTTAATTCAACATCCGCCAGCACACCTGTATCTTCGCCGTTAATCCACCAGTGACCATTGGGACCGATTACCGGGGCTTCCCCATCATCACCGTTTTTAACTTGGAACGTCGTACTCAAACCGTTTGAATACGAAATCGTGTAGGTATCGTAACTGCCGTTCGTGGCGGTCTTTTCAATCCCCAAGATCGAGACACCTTGCGGACCTTGTGGACCCGGTTCACCTGTGGCACCTTTATACTGCTCGTCGACCATTTTGTTCAATTTGGTTTCGAACATCTTGCCAATGACCAGAAAACTGCCGCCCGCCGTACCCACGACCAAAACAATCGCAAGTATGCACGAGAGCCAAATTTTCAGTGCTTTGCTCATTCCTTTCTTTGCTGCTTTTGCTGTTGTTTTAACTACTGCCCCCATCTTTCGTTAAACTCCTTTTTCCTTTTATCTTTTCACCGTTGCCGTAATTGTCCGGTCGATTTCTATTTTTTCAATTTCTTCACTGAACAACACTTCGCCGTTTGCTGTCACGGTCAAAATTTGTGGTCCCGTCAAGGAATTGTCAAAGATTGTGCCATGTTGCGGATTGACACCCAGCACCATGGTTTGCGTACCAAGGTTAATTTCAACATTTTTGTACGCGTTAAACGAAGCATCAAAGTTGACGGTAATGCGGTTAGTAATTCGGAAGTCCGCGCTTGCCGTGCATTCCGCGTAGTTCGCACTTTCCGGCACAAAAACTTTGACGGTATATTGGCCAACTTCGGTCGGTTTGCTGTATAACATTTTTCCGTCGCGTTTATAATAGGTAATTTGTTCGGTCACGCCGTCTCTAATCGGTAAATCAATTTCGGGTTCGTTGCCACTGGTTTTGTAGTACCAACCTTCCATTTTGCAAGTTACTGTGCGTTCACATTTATCGATGGTATTATGCAAATTGTAAATTGTGTCGTCGTCGGCAACTTTGTAGAAGACGCAATAATTGCCGGCATTCATCGCCGTGGGAATTGCACTGGTAAATTCGCCATCGTGTTCTAGACTGTAGGTGATGTCATCTTGACCTTTCTCAATTAAGGCTTGCTGCTTGCCATTGTAAACTAAATTGTCGACCCGTTTCGGCGCCACGACATTGGATGGTGCCGAATATTCGGGATATTCAAAATCCTCACTGCCCACGCTCGTCGCGTCGGCCGAAAAAATCGGAAGCAAAAGTAACCCGGTAACCGTAACCGCGCAGAAGATTAAAACCGAAATTACTGCAATAATGAGTTGTTTCTTTTGTGTGTTCATCGGTTAATTACCTCCACAAAAGA
>CAZXAV010000090.1:0-3544 GCA_964638195.1 uncultured Prevotella sp.
GGTGGACACGCCCGAAGCCTTGATTAAAGAACTGTTGAAAATTAAAAAATAAAGCAAAACAAAAAAGTCCCCAGTTACGGGGACTTTTGATTAGGCAAGGGTGCTTAGCAGCCTTGGTTGCAGGGATTGCAGCGGAATTTGCACATAATGTCTTTACCGAACACGATGAACAAGATGATTAACGTGCAAAGATCCAAACCGAAGAAACCACCTTTCAAGACAATCATTAACAAGATGATAATCCACAAAACGTCGCAACTGGTGCTACATTTTTTTTGTTTTGGTTTTTCGCATTCGCAATCGCAGTTGTTGTTGCTCATGCCCATGCATTTGAACATTTCATCAAACATTTTTGAATCTCCTTTACTATGTTAGGACAACTGACGCGTCGTTCTTTTGTGAAATTTTGTTGTCCTACGTCATGATATGGTAGGGGTGTATGATTTGTTAAAAATTCTTGCAATTTTGCGTTGAAAAATGCTATTATGTTACTATGGATAAAATTTGGGATATGACGATGGATTTTCTTGCGAAAATCAATTCATGGATACCGTTGGTGGCTGTCTTGTGGGCGGGCATCGGTTTGGTCGGTATCGTTTTAATTTTGGCTGTCACTGGTTGCTTAATGCGTAAACGTTTGGTCCCGCAATGGTTGATTTGGACGTACTTCGCATTTGCCACCATTATCATTTTTGCCCAAGCACAGAACGACCTTTTCTTGGTGGTGAAGAATTTGGAATTGCCGTTATTGGTGGTGTTACTGTGCTACATTTTACGTTTGTTTTTCTACCGCCGTCCGCGTTACACCTACGTGAAAGAAGCGGTCTATGCCCGTGCTGTTGCCAAGGGGCGCGCCGTGGTGGTGAAAGATGTCGACGACGAAACCGAAGTAGAAGCAGCAGTTGTTGCCGACGAAGCAGACGCTAACGAAGTCCAAGACGAAAGAGCCGTCAACAAAAAAGAACAACGCAAAGCGGAAAAAGCCGCCAAAGTTGCCGCCAGAGAAGCGGAACGCGAAGCCCAACTGAAAGCGGCAGAAGAAGCCGAAAGGGCAGAACGTGAAGCCAAAGAACAAGCCAAGCTGGCGGCGAAAGAAGCCAAGGAAGCCGAAAAACGTGCGAAAGAACTTGCCGCCCGTGAAGCCGAAGAACGAGCCAAAGTCGAACAAGAAAAAGCCGCCGCGGAAAAGGCAGCCGCCAAAGCTGCGGAAAAAGCCGCCCGTGAATCTGAAGCCGCGAAGAAAGCAGCCGCAGAAAGAGCCGAAGCCATGCGTGAAGCCGAAGAAGCCAAACGTCAAGCCGCTGCCGAAAGGGAAGCCGCCGAAAAAGCCGCCCGCGAAGCTGCTGCTGCCAAAGCCGCCGCCGAACGTGCCAAAGCTGCGGCGGAACGTGCGAAAGCCGAACAAAAAGCCGCCGAAGCTTCAACGATTGATTTGCCGACCGTGGAACCCATTCCCGACCGCACTTATGAACCGACGCGTGAACCCACGATTGTGACCAAGCCCGTTTCTGAAACGATTCCGAATTTGAAAATTCCGAATCAAACCATTCAATTACGTTACAACAATACGGTAACACGCAGTACGACCAGCCCACGTCCGACGACCACGGCAACGAACACAACCCGTACCGCAAGTACGACTGCGGTGGCAACTCGTCCAACCACGACGACTACCACGACGGTCAGCCCGAACCGTACGGTCACAACCGAAACCACGACCACGCCGTTAAATGCTTACACGTCGATGTATAACCCCCGTGTGGTGAAGACGACCACGACGACCACGACCACCACGACCAATACGAACACCAACACGTTAAACGCGGTCAGCGCGACCCGCACGGTGAATGGTCAAACCACTGGCACTGCGGCAATCAAAGCCACATCGAGCAGTAACAATACCACGCCACGTTCGACCCAAGACATCATGTCCGCGATTGAACGTTTGCGTTTGAGCATGAAAAAATAAACCGTTTAACATGTTTCATGAAAAACGACCCAAGCGGGTCGTTTTTTGGTTAATTGATTTTGGTAATGGTGTAGCCGTTCGCGGTGTCGTTGATTTGGTAACCCGCGGCGGTGATTTGTGCGCGTAACTCGTCCGCGGTTTGCCAGTCGCGTTGCTGCTTGGCGGTCAAACGTTGTTCGGCAAGCGCGGTAATTGCGGCGGGAATGGTTACTGTCACGGTGGCGGACGCGGCGGCATCCAAAGACAATGACAACACTTGGTCGAACTCTTGGGTCACCAACGCATAGATGTCGGGCGAGTCGGGTTGCTTCAAGGCTTGGTGTAATACCGCCAAAGCCACGGGGGTGTTCAAGTCATTGTTAATGGCATCGGCGAAGGCTTGTCGTAAATCGGCTAAAATTTTCTGGTCGGTCTTGGTGGTCGCGTTACGGTGACGGCGTAGGGCGGTCACGATGTTGCGGTAGTTTTCGCGTGCGGAATCCAAAGCGGTGAACGTGAAGTTTAAGACACTGCGGTAAATGGTTTGCAACAGTAACAAACGTAAATGCATCGGGTCGTAACCTTTGGCAACCAAATCGTCCAAGGTGTAGACGTTGCCAAGACTCTTACTCATTTTGCCGCCGTCAATTGTCATAAATTCGTTGTGAAACCAGAAGTTGCACATTTTCTTGCCCGTGGCGGTTTGGGTTTGGGCAATCTCGTTGGTGTGGTGAATTGGGATGTGGTCCACGCCGCCCGTGTGGATGTCAAACGGGACGGGCAGATATTGCATGGAAATCGCGGAACATTCGATGTGCCAACCCGGGCAACCGACACCCCACGGGGAATCCCATTTTTGGATGGTGTTCGGTCCGACAAATTTCCACAGTGCGAAATCGTTGGCGTTGCGTTTTTCGCCGAGTGCGACACGGGCACCGCCGATGTTACCTTCCAATTTGCCTTTGGACAGTTGGAAGTAGTCGGGGAAGGTCGACGCGTCAAAATAAATGCCGTCGCTGGTGCGGTAGGTGCAACCTTTTTGTTCCAAGGTCTTGATTAAAGCAATCATGCCGTCAATGCAGTGGGTCGCGGGCACGATGTGTTTGGCGGGGGTCACGTTTAGTCGTGCTAGGTCGTGCATAAAAATGTCGGTATATTTTTTGGCAATTTCCAACGGGTGGACACCCATTTTGCGGGCGGTGGTTTCGACTTTGTCGTCACCACTGTCACCGTCACCGACCAAGTGTCCCACATCGGTAATGTTCATTACGTCTTCGATTTGGTAGCCGTTAAAGCGTAAAGTCTTTTTCAAAATGTCACCACAAACGTAGGCACGCAAGTTCCCGATGTGGGCGGTATAATACACGGTCGGTCCGCACGAATACATTTGCACGACACCGGGTTTGACCGTGGTAAAGTCTTCTTTGCGTTTGGTCAAGGTATTGTAAAGTTTCATATTTTTATTATACGTCATATGTTAAGGTATGGAAAATGAAAAAAGCGATTTGACACTTTTGAACCGTAGTCAGTTAAGTGTCACGGGGGTCAAAAAAATCAAAAGCAGTGAACCCGAACAAATTGTGTTGATTTTGCAAC
>CAZXAV010000091.1:0-3426 GCA_964638195.1 uncultured Prevotella sp.
ATAAAATGTAAACCAAAAACACGCACGCCCCGCATTTATGCCGGTTGGTTTGCGGTCTGCTCTTTTGTCGGCTTGTCTGCGGGTTGGGTTTCCGTTGGAGTTACGTTGGTCGGTTCTGCGGTTGTTTTGTCTTTTTTGGATTTTTTGTTCTTGCGTTTGATTTGGAACAGTTCGGTCAAGTCGGCATTTTCCAAATCAAAGTGGCGTTTGTTTTGACGTTTCTTTTCCACGCGTTTGGGCAAGCCCGTACCGTTGACGGGGTCTTCGGGATTGTCGGTACGTTGACGGACTTCGATTTGGTCGTAAGCAATCGCAATGCCGCGCCGTTTGAATTCGTTAAAGACCGTTTCCGTAATGTCATAATAAACCGTCCAATAATCTTCGCGGTCGCACCAACAACGTCCGACAAACACCAGATTGCTGTCACCCAAAGTTTTCAAACGGCAAAACGGCGCGGGGTCCAAACGCACCAAGCCGTGACTTTGCATACATTCAATCACCGTGGCTTTGACTTTTTCCACGTCGTTTTCGTAAGCCACTTCAAATTCAAAATTCACGCGACGGGTGTTGTTGCTGTCGTAATTAGTCACAATGTCGTTCAAGATTTTACTGTTCGGCAAAGTAATGCGTTTGTTGTCGGGCGTCATCAAAGTCATGTACAAGAAATTGATTTGGCTAATCGAGCCTTCTACCCCGTCCACTTCGATATAGTCACCTTTCTTGAACATCCCACTGGAAACAATGATAATGCCGTTCGCGATGTTGGCGATGTTGTTTTGTAAAGCCAAACCAATGGCTAAGAATGCCGCACTGAACGCCGTGACAATCCACGTAATGCCAATGCCCAAAATTTCTAACAAGACCATGACCAAAATCAAATACAACAAGAACTTCACAATTGCCAAAATAAAGCCCACCGCGATGGGTTCTAAATGTGTGCGGCGGAACATGCGTTTCATAATGTTCAACAGCAATTTAACCACGACCACGCCGAGTACCAAAACGACCACAAACGTGACGATGTTCCACACGTTACCGCGGAAAAAATTCACAATGTTATTCCAAATGCCTTGCCAATCCATCAATACAGTTTACCACTTCGACAAATTTTGACAAGAGTGAAATTTCCCGCGTTTGACAATTTTTTTCATGTTCAGTAATATCAATATAATTATGAAAGTGATTTTATTGAACGGCAGCCCACACGCGAACGGCTGCACCAACGCAGCATTACAAACCGTTGCCACCACCTTAAACCAACAAGGGATTGACACCGAAATTTTGCAAATCGGCACGGGGGCAATTCATGACTGTATTGCGTGCGGTGGTTGTCGCAAAGGCACTCCCGCTTGCGTGTTCAAAGACGATTGCGTCAACACCTTAATTGAAAAAGCCAAAACCGCCGATGCGTTCGTGTTCGGCAGCCCCATTTACTATGCCCACCCGTCGGGGGCTTTGCTGTCCGCCATGGACCGTTTGTTTTACGCCGGCGGTCAATTTTTCCGTCATAAACCTGCCGCCGCTGTACTAACCGCGCGCCGTGCCGGCACCACCGCCAGCATGGACGTCATCAACAAATATTTTGCCATGAACCAAATGCCGATTGTCACTTCGACCTATTGGAACCAAGCCTACCGTGGCGCGAACGCCAACACCACCGACGACCCCGAAGGCGAACAAACTTTGCAATATTTGGGTAACAACATGGCATGGCTGTTAAAGTGTATCGCCGCCGGTCGTGCGAACGGCATCGAAGCCCCCGCCCAAGCCAAAACCATTATGACCAATTTTGTCCGTTAAACGAAAATGTGGTTGTGACCAGTCAATTTCCCATGTTAAAATTTGGCAATGAAAATCGGGATTGATATTGATAATTGCATTGCTAATTTTGATGATACTTTATTAAAAATCTATTTACAGCACGATAAAACTTTAAGGAATACGGGGATTGTCAACGCTAACCCCGCCTACATTCGCCGCGGCATGTTTGATTGGACCGACGAAGAAGAACAAAGTTTTTACCATGCCAACATTGAAAAAGTGGCACAACAACTGCGTCCGTTGCGGCACGCACCTGAGTACATCCAACAATTAAAAGCCGACGGACATGAAATTTACATTATCACGGGCAGAAACAACGGTGAATACACCGACCCCATGGCATTAACCCAAGCTTGGCTCAGCCAGTACCACATTGTTTATGACCAACTGATTTTTACCGACGCATACAACAACCACGCCAAAACCGAAGTCTGTTTGGCTCATCACATTGATGTTATGATTGAAGACAGCACCAGTATTTGTTTGGACTTAAAAGCCCACGGCATCAAAGTGCTCACCATGAACACCCGTTACAATCAACAAAACCAAACCTTGGATCGCGTTTCGACATGGAAAGAAATCTATACCCGAATTACCCAACCCAAGCAACCGACCAAACAACCCAAACTCAATGTGATTTTGGACACCGACACTTACAACGAATGCGACGACCAATTTGCCTTGGCCTATTTGTTGCAATCCCAAGACCGCTTCAACATCGCAGCCATTACGATTGCACCCTATCACCATGATAACCGCCTTTCCGTCATGGAAGGGACTGAGAAAAGTTACCAAGAAGTGCTGAAAATTTGTCATTGGCTGAATTTCGACCCTACGGGCAAGGTGTTCAAAGGTGCTACCGATTTCATGGTGAATGGCAATACGGAATCAAACGCGGCGGTCAACCGCATCATTGAAATTGCCAAGCAATACGACAAGACCTATGTCTTAGCCATTGGTGCTATTACCAACGTTGCCTTGGCTATCAAGCAAGACCCCACCATCATTAACAAAATTGAAGTGGTTTGGCTCGGGGGTCATAGTTTTTTAAGCACGCACAACCAAGAGTATAACTTTTACCAAGACGTGCCCGCGGTTAGAACAGTTTTTGAATCCAAAGTCAAATTGACCGTAATCCCTTGCCAAAATGTCGCATCCAACTTGCGTACGTCAATTTATGAGTTGCAATATTACTTAAAAGGCAAAAGTGCGTTAGGTGATTATTTGTGCCAACGCTTCGTCAATGACGGCGTGCATGGGCAATACGAACGACGCGTGATTTGGGACATCGCTGTCATTGCCTACATGATTAACCCCACTTGGTTTACCACGCAAACCGTCAGTTGCCCGATTATCAATGACGATACGTCTTATCAATTCACTAACAACCGCCACCCAATTACTTTTGTGACCGATTTGAACGTGAACCAAATTTACACCGATTTATTCCAAAAATTAGGAGCAGCCCGATAAAACCCACCAGTCAACCCAAAACCGTCCGAACCAATTTTGTCCGTTAAGCAAGTTGCGCTTGCTCGGATATTTGGACAATTTTTTGCACCACTTGGTCCACGGTTAAATTACTGGTATCGATTTTAATACCGT
>CAZXAV010000092.1:0-3200 GCA_964638195.1 uncultured Prevotella sp.
TTGCCGCCTGCAGTCTTTTCTGCTCTAACGCCTTCTTTCTTGCAAGCTTCTTTTGTCAAGTTAAGATAATTTAATCATGCTTTGATTGAAATGGGTGTCGGCGGGGATGCCCAACAAATCACAGACGGTCGCCGCCAAGTTGGTCAAGCCGAACTTGCCATCGGTGGTGTCTGCTAATTGCGCACCGTTAACCGCAAACGGGCAAATCACGCACGGCACCAAATTGTTGGTGTGCGAAGTCTTGACTTTGCCGTTTTCGTCTGCCATTTCTTCCGCGTTGCCGTGGTCAGCCGTAATAATCAAATTGACGTTGTGTTTTTGGCAAACGCCATACAAACGCCCCACACAGTCGTCCACCGTTTGGCAAGCCGTGACCGCCGCGGCAAAGTTGCCCGTATGACCCACCATGTCGGGGTTCGGCAAATTGCATTTCAAGAAATCGAAGTTACCGCTTTCAATATTTTCAATCAATTTGTCCGTGATTTCCACCGCTTTCATTTTGGGGGCTTTGTCGTAAAGGTTGTTCAATTTATCACTAGGGATTTCCAACCAAGTTTCCAATTTGGGATCAAGGGGTGCACTCTTGTTGCCGTTAAAGAAATAGGTCATGTGTCCGAATTTGACGGTTTCGGTGACCGTGTATTGACGGACGCCGTGGGCACACAGCCATGCGGTCAACGTGTTGTTAATCACGGGTGGTTCGCACAGATAATTTTTCGGCAAATTCAATTCGGCATCGTATTGCAAAATGCCCGCAAAATAACAGTCCTTGATTTTGGCAAATTGGGTTTGGGAAATGTAATCACCATTGTCGAACATGCGTGCCGTTTCGACCGCACGGTCACCACGGTAGTTCAACAACAACACCGCTTCCCCGTTCTTGATTAAGTTGTCGGGGTCGACAATCACGGGCGGGACTTGTTCATCGGACAAGTTCGGATTGCTTTGGTAAAATTCGTCCAAATACGCGCGCCAGTCTTTGACGACGGGGGCTTTGCCTTCGACACAAACTTCAAAGGCTTTGGTCAACATTTCGGTCTGCGATTGGTAGCGGTCCATGAAGATTTGACCACGTCCGCCAATCACACTCAAATGCGGAACTTGGGCTAAGAACTCCGCCGCCGAACGCGGACTGACATCCCGACCATCGGTAATTGCCATCACGCTGACGGGCAAGTTTTGTTTTTCGCATTGTTTGAGCACTTTGAACAAATGTTCAATGTTGCTGTGCACCCGTCCGTTACTGCACAAAATGATAATGTTTAATTTAGGATAAGTGCTGATTTTTTGCCAGACCGCGGATTCAAAAATTTTACCCGTGTCAAAGGCTTCGTTCAACAACGACAAGCCTTGCTTAATCGTTACACCCGCGCCCATCGCGTTGTGTCCGACTTCGCTGTTGCCCGCGTCCTTCGTGCTGTCCAAACCGACTTCGTGTCCACTGGCTTGAATCAAGGTACTCAAATGTTGCTTTTGAGCAGCCGTCAAATGCGGCATGCCCGCCGCCACCACCGCGTTACCCGCCGTGCGCGCGCTGTAACCCAAACCGTCCATGACGCACAAAACCGTACGTCGTAAATTGTTATTTGTCATAATTGATCACCCCATAAAATGAATCGACGTTCAAAGCCGAACCGACGAAGAAGATTCCGTCTAATTCGGGTTGAGCCATATATTTCTTGACGTTTGACGGCGTAATTTGTCCACCGTACAAAATTGGCAAACTGGAATCCAACGGATTGTCTTTCAATTTGACCAAGCATTCGCGGAGATGTTTCGCCACCATGTTGATGTAATCCGGGGTGGGCAAAATGCCGCGTTGGTTGACCCAAATCGGACGATAGCAAATAATCAAATCATTAATGTTCGGTACACCCGCCAACGCCCCTTGGACTTGGCGTTTCAAAACGTCAAACGTCAAATTGTTTTGGTTTTCCGACCAACTTTCGCCCACGCACAAAACGGGAGTAATACCATACTTTTGCAACAATTTAATTTTCTTGTTGACCACTTCGTCCAACTCGAAACTTTGACGCCAAGTGCCGTCACCGACGATACAGTATTTGACCCCGTACTCTTTCAACAACTGGACACTGAGTTCGCCCATGCGTCCGCCGAATTCAATTTCGCTGACGTCTTGCGCGCCCAACTGTAACGGTTTTGGCATTTTCAAACGTGCAATTTCATAGTAGCACGCCGCCGGTGCCAAAATCACTTCGGTTTTATTTTTTAATTCCAAACCGCGTTTGTAAACTTGTTGGAAAAAGTCCAACACTTCTTTTGGTGTTTTGTTCGATTTCCAACACGCAAAAAATACTGGTCTTCGCATTATTTGTCCCCCTTTTTCTGTAAACACGCAATGCCCGGCAAAGTCGTGCCTTCCACAAATTCCAAAGCCGCACCGCCACCCGTGGACACGTGCGTAAACTGGAAGTCTTTTACCGCCGCGGCAGTATCACCACCGCCGACCACACTGACCGCGTTGCTGTCCGCCACAAGCTTAGCAATCGCGCGCGTACCTTGTGCGTTAGTCGGGTCGACATCAAATTGCCCCAACGGACCGTTCCAAAAGATGGTACGGCTGCTTTCAATTATCGGTTGCCAAGCCGCTACGGTCGCGGGTGAAATATCCAAACCCTTGTCGGGTGCAACGTAAATTTTGGCGCGGTGTTTGATGTCGTCGTCTTGCCATTCTTGTGCAATGCGTCCGCCCACCAAAACGTTGTCCGCCACGTCCGACAATTTACGGGCTAACGGCATTTTGTCACTGGCTTTTTTACCACCGATAATCACGGTAAACGGACGGGTCGGATTATCGGTAATTTGACTTAAATAACGAATTTCGCGTGCCATTAACATGCCTGCATAACTGGGTAAATGGTCTGCCACCCCGACGGTACTGGCATGGGCACGGTGAGCAGTCCCAAACGCATCATTCACAAAGATGTCCCCGAGTGCCGCCAACTGTTTGGCAAACGCAGGGTCGTTCGCGGTTTCCGCCGCGGTAAAACGGGTGTTTTCCAATAACAACACCGCCCCGTTCGGCAAGTCCGCCACTTGGGCTTGAACGACTGCACCAACAGTTTCCGTTGCGAACTGCACCGTCACGTCGGGCAACAAAGTTTTCAAATGTTCGTACACCGTCCGCAAAGAATATTGCGGTTCGGGTTTGCCGTCGGGTCGTCCGAAGTGACTGCACA
>CAZXAV010000093.1:0-3122 GCA_964638195.1 uncultured Prevotella sp.
AATTTATTATTCTTATGAGACAAAACATTTTGTTTGGAATTCTGACACTTCAAGTTGGATTGAAAAACAATGGAATCAGCTTAATAATTTTTATGGTAAGCGTGTTTGGTCTGTAAATCAGCGTGTTTATTATTCAAATTGCAGCAAACATTATTATTTGGATACGGCAACTGATACTTGGGTGGAAATGCAATGGAAAGGTTTGGAAAATTTTTCAGCGGAGGATCTTTGGCAGACAAGAGATAGTAATGGGGTTAACCATGTTTATCATTCCGTAGGTGATCAACAATACGAATTAGATATTGAAACAAACACTTGGCGGGAAAAAACTTGGTACGGTTTGACCAATTTTGATGCGGAGAACGTTTGGATTGATGGTGAGATGGTTTATTATTCTGCCGGGGAACAGCAATATGTTTTAGATCAAACAACCAGTACTTGGCACGAAAAAACATGGCATGGTTTAGATAAATTTTACGGGCGTTTTATTTGGCACGACGGAGAAGAGCACGTTTATTATTCAAATTACAATCAGCAATATCAATTAGTGATAAACGAAATTTATGCACCAGAATTTGCTAAATAATATTCGCAGTAAGGTGGATGCTTAAACATTAACAATGAATAAAATCCCTTAAAAGAATCAATTTTGCACCAGAAACGCTGCTATGCCGTTAAAATGATGGCATCACACTGGCAATTGTGAGAACGATGATGTTGCGTGCGCCGTTAGCACGTAATGTTGCGGCGCATTCATTGGTGGTCGCACCAGTTGTATAAACATCATCCAATAACAAAATATTTTGATTTTGAACACGTGTTACTTGTGTGGAAGAAATAGCAAAAGCTCCGTGCATGTTGGTGGCACGTGTTTCCGCATCCATGTGTTTTTGAATGATGGTCTTGCGACTGCGGATTAAGACATCGTCGACCACGGGTAAGTTAATGTAACTTGCCAATTCTTGTGCTAGGACCAAACTTTGATTGTAACCACGTTCACGGAAACGACTGCGAAACAATGGCACAGGAATAATGATGGGCGGTTGGTCGTAAAGCGGTTGAATGTGTTTGAGATAAACCGCGGCTAAATATGGTGCTAAGGCTTTAGCAATAAATCCGTTGCTACTGTATTTCAATTTAAGAATCATGGTGCGAATCGGTTCTTCGTAAAAGAATGGCGAAAAGTGGGTAGTTTGCGTTTCGGTCATGACGGGCAAATTGTCCATGCACTTAGGACAAAGATAGGCATTCGTCGAAGTTTGAATTTCGCCGCCACACGCCATGCAAGTAAAATTGGGAAACCAATTCATCATTGATATTATACAACTGAGTACGAAAATGCCCAAGGTAAATTGTCGTGATAATCAACTGGTCAAAGTCGGTTCCAAGTGGTATAATTATCATTAGGTATAAAACAATGAAGATTTCAACAAAAGGACGTTACGGGTTACAAGTCATGGTGGAATTTGCCGCTCATGATGGTGAAGTTCTGTCGTTGAAGTCGGTAGCAGAAGCACACGAAATATCATTGAAATATTTAGAGCAGATTGTTCAGATGTTGGTAAAAGCCAATTTGCTGACGAGTTTCCGCGGCGCGAACGGTGGCTATAAATTAACAAAACGTCCGTCCGAAATTACGGTGGCGGCAATTTTAAGTGCAACCGAAGGTAGTTTGTCGGTCGTGTCGTGTATGGATCAAAACGCTTGCGGGAACATTTGTCATTGTCGTGTTCGCAAATGCTGGGACAAGTTGAACGGGCTGATTGATGGTTATTTGCAAAATGTTTCGTTGGCGGAACTGTTGGCAGACTAAATCTCAAAAAATCGATTTACAACATCAATTCGGTTGGGTATACTATTTCATAGTAAAAAGGTAGGAAATAAATATGCAGCAGATGATTTATTTGGATAACGCTGGTACGACCAAAGTCAGTGAAAAGGTCAAACAAGCCATGTTGCCATTTTTTGACGAAATGTATGGCAATGCGTCCAGTTTGTATACCTTCGGGCAACGTGCTAAGGAACAATTAGAAGCCGCCCGTGAAATGGTGGCAAAATGTTTGCACGCACAACCGCGTGAAATTTATTTCACATCGGGTGGCAGTGAGAGTGATAACTGGGCGATTACTTCCGCCGCACAATGGGGAGCGCGTCAAAACAAAAAACACATTATCTCAACGACGTTTGAACACCATGCCGTGTTGCACACTTTGAAGAAATTGGAAAAGCAAGGATATGAAGTCACTTATTTGCCAGTTTACGAAGACGGAATTATCAAATTGGCAGATTTGAAAAAAGCTTTACGTGATGATACATGTTTGGTGACAATCATGTTTGCGAACAACGAAATCGGCACAATACAACCGATTGCGGAAATTGGAAAACTGTGTCGCGAGAAAAAAGTTTTATTTCACACGGATGCAGTGCAAGCCGTGGGTCATGTGCAAATTGATGTGGCAGATATGAACATTGACATGTTGAGTTTGTCTGGTCATAAATTCCATGGTCCGAAAGGCGTAGGGGCTTTGTATGTGCGTCAAGGGATTCTTTTGACCAACTTAATCGAAGGCGGTGCCCAAGAACGTGGCAAACGTGCCGGTACGGAGAATTTACCCGCGATTTACGGAATGGCGGTTGCTTTGCAAGACGCAGTCGGTGAAATGGCAACGGTGTCAGCACGTGAAACCAAACTGCGTGATAAATTATTCAATGCTTTGACCAAGGTGCCGCATAGTGCCGTGAACGGCAGTCGCAAGTCCCGTTTGCCTAATAATTTCAACATGTGCTTTGAAGGCATTGAAGGTGAAAGTTTGTTGTTGCTGTTAGATGATGCGGGTGTTTGTGCTTCGTCAGGTAGTGCGTGTACTTCGGGTTCGTTAGATCCGTCGCACATGTTGTTGGCAATTGGTCGACCGCACGAAGTGGCGCACGGCTCGTTACGTTTGACGTTGAGCAAATATACCACCGAAGCCGAGATTGACTATGTGATTAAAAAAGTACCCGAGATTGTGGAGTATTTACGTAAAATGTCACCCGTGTGGGACGAATTACAAAAAGGAGAGAGAAAATATGTTTTATAGTGAAAAAGTAATGGACCATTTCCGTAACCCGCGTAACGTGGG
>CAZXAV010000094.1:0-3116 GCA_964638195.1 uncultured Prevotella sp.
TCTTCAAAGCGTTACGTGCGGTATCACCTGCCACACTGGGTTCGGTTTCCGCTACCGCCAAGACCACGAATGTCGGTGGAACGATGCTGGCAATTTTACCGTCAATGTAGTTGAACGTGCAGACGATTGGTTCGCCGTTTTCGTCGTTGTACTTTAATGCTTGCTCACACAATCCACGGTTGACTGGAACATCCTCAAATGATTCCATATCCATGAAGTGGACGATTTCGCCGTCAGCATAAGAATATTGCAATTCTTTCTTTTCGACTTCGACTTCTTCCAAAACGGGGTTACCTTTGAAATTTTCAACACTGATAGCCCCAGTTTTAATGTTGCGGATTTTCGCACTGATTGCCGCCGCCAAGCGCGGTTGTTGACGGAATTCATAGTCAATGACTTCATAAACGATTCCGTTCATTTTGAACAATTTTCCGGGTCTTAAACTTTTTGCTTCCATAACAAACATTATAATACAAGCAAAACCAATTGTCGACCGTTTTCTTACCGAAACAAGTTAATCTGTATTTTTGATTACCTTGGCCTATGGGCGTCGCGCTGTGCCCTCTTTGCGTCGTGAATTCGGTCAACCATGCTTTTTTTACTTTGCTGCTGGTTATTTTTCTTACTTTGCTTATTGATCTTAGGCACGGCAATCGTCAAGATAGAAGTTGCTACAGTCTTCACTTGCGGGATGTTGAAGATTCCTTGCAGTGTGGCTTCGTTAAAACTTGCTAGCAAAGCCGTTTGCGTCCACTGCTGGTCAAAAATTGCTTCGACTACCGACAAAGCGGTATAGACCATTCTTTTGCCATTTTGTTTTGCCAACCGCAACAAACAACCAACCGTATCAAGTTCATTATCCATGGTTTTTTCAATATACTTGTTTAAGCGCAACATCATATTAGGACCAGTTAAGTTTAATTCGGCTTCAACCATTTGGTTGAGTGTATCCACCAGTGGACGGACTTGTTTAATGTTGCGGCACTTACCCCAAATTTGGTCTAATAACTTTACCGTAATTGGTTGCCCCGGTCGCCATTGAATGGCACCATCGTATTCGTCTTTATTCCCTGCTTGCCCTTGCGCAACCCCCACCACTTGTTCTTCGTCTTCGTCATCTTCATCATCGTCTTCATCTTCGTCATCGTCGTCTGCTCCGCCACTACCTTGCTCGTCATCGTAATCATCTTCGGCATCTTCATTATCTTGATTCGTATGTTGTGGTGCCGCTGAGTTCCACCGATTGACATCACCCCATATTCCTTGTTTGTTACCATCTTCGTTGTCATCGTTGTCACGGTTAACGGGGTCATAGGCTTCGGAGCCAGTACCATTACTGGTAAACTGCGAACTTTCGTCCGTGCCAGATTGGTAATCAACATCGGTTAAGGGGCTGGACGCATCGTAATCATAGCCACTTTCGTCATAAAAACTTAAACCCGTACCACCGTCTTCGGCGGCATATTCTTCCGCAAGTGCATCTTCTAAACCTTGCAATTCTTCCGCATCTTGCAGCTCTTCTTGCTCTTGCAAATCGTCGGCTTGATCTTCCCCCATTGATACAGCATAATGCTTCTCGCCGATTTAAGCAATTTATTTCCCGCTGCATTGTAAAAAAATGCTTGATGGCGAACGCAGTGAGACATCTGACACGCATGTGGCAGAACTACCAACTTTGGTTATAAAAAAAATGCTTGAACAACTACATCCATTATGTTATAATCACCTTACTGGATTGTAGCTCAGTTGGTTAGAGCACCGCTCTGATAAGGCGGGGGTCAGTGGTTCAAGCCCACTCAGTCCAACCAGAAATGACAATCGATTCATACTTACTGACCCGCGCCGCATATGACCGCCTTACTGCCCACGCCGCATACGGTGCAAATGCGACAAATATAATGGGGAGTCAGCATGATTAACCCAAATGCCCCGTGCTTAATTGCCCGTGAACGCGACTGTGCCCGTTACGAAGGTCCAGAACAAGTCTTTCAGCATTATCTGAAAAGTGGACGCGCTTATTTTTTGCATACATTTTTCGGGGTACGCTTTTGGCTGTATGCATTTTTTACTGGTTTTGCCCTACTGCTGTTATTCCTTGATTACGATTTTTTTACAGAAACACTCCTGTGGCGGTGTTTAAGTTATTTCTTTGTGGGAATTGGTCCAGTAGCTTACATCATTGAAACTACAATTAAAGTTTGGTTTTGGCAATACAGCCGCCACGTCATTGTTTCCAACCACGGAATTTGGATTATGGGTTACAGCACTTTTTGGTGGAGTCAAGGTTTTGACGGCAAAAAGCATTTGTTCAGTCCACATTGGAGTCTTTACGCATGGGAAGAACTGAATGCCATTTTCACGGAGCAAAGTACGGTATCCAAACTTTTCGGCTTACAAGACTTTGTCATCGATCGTTGGGATGGTGAGCAAATTGTTCGTTACTTAAAAGCAGACGAAGTTACCCAAATCTGCGCCTATGCGACACAACACATTCCCGCCCACAAAAGGAAAGAAGCCCGTGATAAAAAACCGGGCTTTTGGGATTACTTTTGGCGCAGTTTTGGCATCGGCAGAAAAAATTAAATTACCGTAGTTTTATTTATTACTGAAATATGCCACCGCAATTGCACCAGGACCTGCGTGTGTACCAATCGTGCTACCAATCATATAAATTGGAACTTTGTCGGTGTGGTCTTGCCATAAAGCCGCACTGTCCACCAAATATTTTTGCAATAAGTCATTACTGAATCCCGAATACGCCGTGGCATAAGGCATGGTGAAATCAATGCCCCCGCTTTTGTTGATTTGTTGCACCAACAAGTTGTTACCTTTCTTTGAACCCAAGGCTTTACCCGTCAATTTGACTTCCCCACCAATAATCCCAATCACGGGTTTTACATTCATCAATTCGCCCGCAAATGCCACCATTTTGGAAATACGTCCGCCCTTTTGTAAATATTTCAACGTATTCAATAAGGCTACTAACTGGATGCGATTTTTCTTTTCGTTCAGTTCCGCCACAATTTCCGTCATCGACAAACCTTTGGCAATCAATTGCAAAGCGTACTGAATTAAAATGCGTTCACCAATACACACGTTCATACTGTCCACCACCC
>CAZXAV010000095.1:0-3092 GCA_964638195.1 uncultured Prevotella sp.
ACCAGTGAGCAATTAAACATCCAATATTTGGACGACATTTGCCGCACGCTTGATGCAAATTGTGCTGCTGATCGTCAATGTTACAAGCAAATTCGCGGACAAATCCGTAAAGGTCATTTAGCATATTTACGATACTTGAAGCCATCCGAATTATTATTGTATGTGTTACATGCTAAGCCAAACCCTAAGATTAAGTGTACACGCTTGGAAAATGATATGCGCATCGCGATGAGTTGTTCTGTCAAGGGATGTTGTGCGGTCGCAGTGCCATTTGGCAACATCTTAAATGATGGTGAATTAAATGAAATCTACAATAGTCCTTATGCCCGCATTGTCAAATTATCTTCTTTGAACCGCTCGTATTGCTTATGCGATTTGAACCGTTGGTGTAAGGGCTATTGTTCAGATGGAAAGACATTGCCGACAGAAAAGTGGCAAACACCGACTGCCCCTAAATCAATCATGCTTAGTTTTGAGAAGTCGTGTAATTTATGTTGTAAAGCATGTCGGAGTGAACCGTATGTTTTAGATGATGTTGCACGGAAACGAAGTAGCACAGTTGTCACAAAATTGTTACGTTCGGGGTATTTAGAACAAGCACAGAAATTGGTACTTGCTGGCATGGGGGAAGTTTTTTATAGTCCATATTACCGCCAATTATTGACGACGGACTTACAACGACAGCAAATTGAAATCAAGTCCAATGGGACATTGTTTAACGAAAACAATTGGCAATTGCTGAAAGGAAAATATCAAACAATTGATGTTAATATTTCGGTCGATGCGGCAACGGCAGAAACTTACCAAAAGTTGCGTGGTGTGGACTTTAATCAGTTAATGCAAAATCTAACCATGCTCGGTGATTTACGCCGTCGTGAACAAATCCAAAAGTTTGGGTTGAATTTTGTGATACAACGCGATAATTTCCGTGAAATGCCCGACTTTGTGCGTTTGGGAAAATCACTCGGTGTCGATTTTGTACAGTTCCAACGTTTGAATAATTTTGGGACGTTTACGCAACAAGAATTTTTGAGCCAATGTTTGATTATTGATAATACTTATTTAGATTACGACTTGTGGTGTGTCTTGCAAGACCCCATTTTCAATGACCCGATTGTGGGCTTGAAAGTTTTACAACGTTACATTGACGCGTCGGAAAAACGTTACCGTCAACGTTACGAACAAGAACAAAAGCAATGCCGTTCCGTTTGACTTGACAAGTGTAAAATTTGTAAACTGTGAATGAAAATGAAGGTAAGCACGGAAGCACCAAAGAAGACCTTATTCGTCGGCAAGCAACGGATTTGCCAACAAGTTGCGTATGTGCTGGACATTCAAGATTATGTGTTTGTCGAAAAATTAACCAAGCAAAATTGGGAACAATACTGTGATTACCGAATTTATGTGTGCGAATACAAACGTAAAAGCCGTAAATTTGTTCGCCTTAAAAATCGTGATTGTAACCAATTAAACATTCTTTATTTGGATGACATCTGTCATTTAATTGACGGCGAACAGCCCATCAATGGTTGCCAAGATGTCAAAGCAGTAACTGCGGATAAAACGAATACGAAATCCGCTATGGTAAAAACTGTTAATCAATCACCCCAGCAACAGCCGTTGATTAACCGCATTATGCGGGGGATGAAACACCCGTTGCGGGCGGCATGGCATGTGGTTTTACGGATTAAATGCAAAGTCCATCAAGCGGTGAAACGCCATCGTGCTGCGGCTAAGCAACGCCGTCGGGCTGCTGCCGCGGAACGGAAACGTCGTCTGGTTACAAAACAAAAACGTCAAGCACAACGCAAGCGGCAAAAACAAATTTATGGACAAATCCGCAAGGGCAATTTGGAATACTTACGCCGTTTACAACCATCCGAATTGTTTTTGTATGTGCTACGCGCCAAACCTAATCAGCAGGTTCAGTGTACCCGTTTGGAAACCAACATGCGTGTTGGGAGTAAGGGTGACATCAAAGGCTGTTCTAGTGCGATTGTCGCGTTTGGTAACTTATTGAACGATGGGAAATTGGACGAAGTTTACCACAGCCGATATGCCCGCATTGTCAAATTATCTTCTTTGAACCGTTCGTATTGCTTGTGTGATTTAAGTCGTTGGTGCAAGGGGTATTGTTCCAAGGAAAAGTCCTTGCCAACCGAACAGTGGCAAACTCCGGTTATTCCCGTATCAATTTCATTAAACTTTGACCATTCATGCAATTTGTGTTGTAAGTCTTGCCGAACCAAACCATTTGTGATGGACAATGAGGCACAACGCAATGCGACGACTATGACCACGAAACTATTGCATTCGGGCTACTTGGATCAAACCCAAACCTTGCAAGTTGCAGGGATGGGGGAAACATTTTACAGCCCGTATTACCGTCAATTGCTAACTACGGATTTACAACGGAAAGAAATTAAAATCTTGTCCAATGGTACGCTGTTTAACGAAAGTAACTGGCGTTTATTAGCGAACAAATACACAATCATCGATGTTAATATCTCGGTGGATGCCGCAACGGCCACAACTTACCAAAAGTTACGCGGTGCGGATTTTAACAATTTGTTGAAGAATTTGAACATGCTAGCGGATTTGCATCGTCAAAAAAGGATTCGTAATTTTAATTTGAACTTTGTCGTGCAACGGGAAAATTTCCGCGAAATGGCTGAATTTGTGCGGTTGGGACAAACATTGGGTGTGGATCGCATTCAGTTCCAACGCTTGAATAATTTTCACACCATGACACCTGCGGAATTTCTTGAACAGTGTTTGATTATTGATAATACTTATTTGGATTATAAACTGTGGTGTGTCTTGCAAGCCCCAATCTTTGCTGACCCCATTGTCGATTTGCAAGGTCTGCAACGTTACATTGACGCGTCGGAGAAACGTTATCGCAAATGTTACGCAGGGGAACAAAAGCAACGGCAATCCGCTTGATTTAGGTGCGAATAGTTTGTAAACTGAAATTGAAATGAATTTACTCGCGGAAGAAATGCAGAAAACTTTATTTGTTGGTAACGAGCGGATCTGCCAACAAGTTGCGTATGTATTGGACGTCCAAGATTACGCGTTCGCCGAAAAAC
>CAZXAV010000096.1:0-3011 GCA_964638195.1 uncultured Prevotella sp.
CATGCTTATAATCGTAGTAAGTGTGAGTGGATAAAAGAGAATACAGAAATCCTACCATCAAAACGCGTGTATCATAATTTTGGGGTATACGAAGATGGGGAGTTGATTGGCGGTGCGGTTGGTGTGATTAGATTCGGTTGGTTCTTTTTAGAAGAACTATGGGTGGATGAAAAACATCGAAGTAAGAAGATTGGGACTATGCTGATAGAAAAGATTGAACAGTGTGCTAAGGAAAACCATGCATTAGGAGTGAGAACAGAAACATGGGATTTTCAAGCGCGAGGATTTTATGAAAAACGAGGTTATACGGTCTATGCAACTTTTGAAGATTGTCCGCTCAAAACTGTAGATTATTTTTTAAGGAAAAAATTTTAACCAATGACGAAATAAGGAAGTGAAAGTAATGGAACAAAATACGAAAAATATCAATATTAACTGGTTTCCGGGACATATGGCGCAAACGCTGAAAATGATTGATGCCGAATTGAAAATTTGCGATGCGATTATTTATGTGGTGGATGCACGTTGCCCACAGTCTTGTATCAATCCGCAATTCGATGATTTTGTTGGGCGTAAACCCGTGCTGTTCGTGTTGAATAAAATTGACTTGGCACCCAACGGGGTTAAAGAACAATTTATCAAATCATTGCAATTAAAAACCCCGCATGATGTGATTACCCGCAATTCGGTTAAAAGCGGTGGCACGGAAGCCGTGGTCAAAGCTTTGCAAAAATTGTTGGCAGAACGCATCCAAACCAAATTGGCGCACGGCATAATTAAGACTTTGCGTGTGGCGGTGATTGGAGTAACGAACTGTGGCAAATCAACTTTCATTAACAACATGACCAATAAGGGCAAGACCCAAACGGGCAACCGCCCAGGGGTGACGCGCACCAAACAATGGGTAGCAATTACTAATAATTTGTGGTTGTTGGATACTCCCGGAACATTGTGGCCGGCGTTTACCAATCAACAAGTCGCACGCAATTTGGCGTACGTCGGGTCGATTAAAGACGACATTTTGGACACAGTTGCACTGAGCCAGTCCTTACTGTCAGATTTAACCAAATTACAACCTGACGCAGTTTTAAGCCGTTTTGGTGTGACAACCTTTGAAGAAATCGCCAAGAAACGTGGTTGCTTATTGCGTGGCGGTGCGTTGGATACGCGCCGTGCTGCCAAAGTAATTTTATCGGAATACCGTGAAGGAAAAATCGGCAAGTTTAATTTGGACGCATTGCTATGACGAAAGATTCAACTTTTAACCGCGACTTTGGACAGTACGGTGAAGATTTAGCTGCGAAGTTTTGTCGCGAACACGGACTGAAAATCGTTGCCCGTAATTATCGTTGTCGCACGGGCGAAATTGATATTATTGCACATCGTGATGACGTGTTGCACTTTATTGAAGTGAAAAACCGCACGCATGATTTAATCCCCGGGCGTTATGCCGTGAATGCGAATAAACAAAAACACATTCGGCAGTCGGCACAAAATTATTTGATGCAACATAATTTAACGAACAATTATTTAGTCTCTTTCGATGTGATTGAAATTACCGACGGACATTTAGAATTTTTAGAAAATTGTTTTTATTAGAAACGTGCCAACAATAACAAATCAAATGTATTGGTCGCGTTGCAGTTGGTGGCAATGTTACGTGAGATTTTTGCCAGTGCTTGATATAATGCCATTTTCTTGGCGGTAGGCAAATCGGCGGCTGCTAACTCGCGGTTTAGGGCATCCATTGCCAAAGGCAAATTTTCAGGCTTGGATAATATTGGTAAACAGTTCATTGCCGTTTCAACCTTGGTTGCGGTAAAGAATTGGTGTGCGGCTTGGTTAATGGCAGTCGTGTCGGGATTAGTATCCGCCATTTGCTTTAAGGTTTTGTTGTCTTTGGTTTGGTGGTAATGAATGATACAGCGACTGCGGACGGTGGGCAAAATGCGGTCGAGATTTTGACACAAAAATAAAACCGTGGTATCGGTTGCTTCTTCAATCGTCTTTAAGATTTTATTTTGCGCATTGGTATTCATCAGTTCGGCTTGGAACACAATAAACAATTTCTTGCCCGCAACCGATGCCAAATTAAATTGGTTAATCATTTCGTTGACAACATCAACCGTGATTTCTTTTTTGTCGGCAGATTTCTTAACCCAAAAAACATCACTAGGGTTGTACGATTTCGCATATGCTAAAACCGCTTGTTCGGTACTGATTGGGTCAGAAGTAACAATCAAATAATTCATTAAATCTCCAAAGCAGCTTTGATTTTTTCGTGAATTTCATCGGGTGATAAAAGTTCGTCAAATTCGTTCAAACATTTAATGTTCGACCAACCGAAAATCTCACTGGCTTCCAAACCGGCATTGTAGGCGTTTAATAAATGGTTATAATTGGCTTCGTGAATGTCTTTGTCGTATTCGTCACCGATTTTTAATTGTCCGCGTTGGCTGATAAGTTCCATGGCTTTGGAAGCAGGTAAATCTAAGAAAATCACTTTGTCGGTGCGGGGTAGTTTCAAAATATTGAATTCAAAATCATCAACCCAACGAGCGAAGTTGGCACGTTCTTTGCGACCTTGAATTTTGCCCGCTTGGTGCAACATGTTGGATTGGACATAACGGTCAAACAAAATAATTGAATCGGGTTTCAATTCGCGTAACAATTTCGTCATTTTGCAAATGCGGTCAGCCGCGTATAAAGTGCTAGCTTGATAGGCATCCAAAACGTTGGGGTCGTCACCGAATTCGCCCGATAAATACATTTTGACTGGACCAGAACTCGGGCTGTCGTAATCGGGGAAGGATACCACGTGGACATCTTCACCTTTTTCTTTTAAGTAATTGTACAGTTTTTGAATTTGAGTTTTTTTCCCAGAACCATCCGTTCCTTCAATTGCATAAAATTTCATAACCGCAATATTATAAAGCATAATCATGGAAAATGACAGCAATTTTTTTAGTTATGATGATTGCATCATGTGTGTGGCTGTTGTTCCAAAATCC
>CAZXAV010000097.1:0-3010 GCA_964638195.1 uncultured Prevotella sp.
CATTGTCTTCGCCCAAAATTTGGTTCAGTTCGTACAAAATGGCTTTGCATTCGCGAATCTTAATTTCGGGAGCAAACGCATTGCCCGTCGCGGTATCTTTAATCACCACGGGAATATCCCCCGTGTACGATGACAACGCATTGAAGCAATCCGCTTTTACCACGGGGTCTTGCAAATTGAAACGTAAATACAATTTTTGTTGGTGTCCCGTCGGGACTTCCATGGCGGGTGCTTGCTGACGGTTAAACGATTCCAAACTGTCCGCAATCACTATCGGGCTTTGCCCATCACGGATGGAAACCGTGCCCGTAATTTTAACCACACTTTCCACATCCACCAGATTTTTCACGCGCGCCCAATTTTTCGGGAACATCATCACATCACAAGTCCCGAACAAATCTTCCACCGTCAAGATTGCCATTTCTTCGTGTTTAGCTTTCGTGTAAACCTTTTTCACATTGGTAATCAAAGCCCCCATTGTGACACTGCTGCCGTCCCCAAATTCGGGAGCATCCAGTTCGTCACCGTTCGCTTCTTCGTCATTTTCTGTTTCGTCAGTGTCTTTGGGCAATTTGGACGTGTTAAACGTAAACTGGCTGAAACGGTCCAAGTATTCTTGCAACGGGTGTCCACTCAAATACATGCCCACGTATTCTTTTTCAAAACGCAGTTTGGTAAAGTTGTCGTATTCTTGAATATTCGGCATCGGCACATCAACATCTTCGGTGGTTGCCGCCGTGGCAAACAAAGTCATTTGCCCCGAATCCGCGGCTTTTTTGTCGTTCATCACCGCTTTAACCGCGGTCGGATAAATGCTCATCAGTTGGCTGCGGTAAGCCCCCAGTCCGTCAAAACAGCCCGACAAAATCAAACTTTCCAAACAACGCTTGTTCAAAGCTTCCACGGGGACACGTTTGCAGAAATCCAAGAACGAAGTAAAGTCACCGTGTGCATCACGTTCGGCAATGATTTGTGCGACCACACCTTCACCGACGTTTTTAATGGCAGACAAACCGAAACGAATGGATTCATTATCCGATTCAACCGTAAACAAAGCTGCACTCTTGTTGATGTCGGGCGGCAACACCGCTTTGCCCTTAACCCGCACTTCGGCAATGTAGTGCGTCATGTCGTCCCATTTGTTGATGCGGTTGTTAATCATGGATGCCATGAAGAACGAATAATAGTAATAACGCAAATAGGCAGTCTGGTAGGCTAAGAACGCATAACACGCGGCGTGCGATTTGTTAAACGCATAACCCGCGAATTTTTCCATTTTTGCAAAAATGCTGCTTGCCACATCGGGAGCAACACCGTTGTTGACCGCACCTTTGATGTTCATGTCTTTGTCACCGTAAAGGAAAATCTTCTTTTGTTTTTCCATTTCCGCCACTTTCTTTTTACCCATGGCACGGCGCACAATATCGGCTTGCCCCAACGAATAGCCACCTAAATTTTGGAAAATCTGCATGACCTGTTCTTGGTAAACAATCTGTCCGTAAGTTTCTTTCAAGATGTCTTTTAACAACGGGTGTTCGTAAACTGTCAATTCGGGATGGTGCTTGTTACGGCAATAGGTCGGAATCATGTCCATCGGACCCGGACGGTACAACGACACACCGGCAATCAAATCTTCAATGCAGTCGGGTTTCAAGTCCTTCATAAACTTTTTCATCCCGCCACTTTCCAATTGGAACACGGCATCGGTATCACCCGCCGCAATCATTTTGTAAATGTTCGGGTCGTCGTAGTCCATGTGGTAAAAATCGACCGTCTTGCCTAACTGCCGTTTGACGGATTTAATCGCGCCATCAATATCGGTGGTGGTAATCAAACCCAAGAAGTCCATTTTTAAGAAACCCAATTCTTCGACTTCACCTTTGTCGTATTGGGTCGTGACCACACCGCCGTTTTTGGCTAACGGACAAGCATCACCCACCACGCGTTTACAAATCACGACACCCGCGGCATGGACACTGCAATTGCGTGGGAAACCTTCCACCTTGATTGCCATGTCGATAATTTTTTTCACCATGGCATCATTTTTGTATAACTCCGCCAATTCGGGTTTGTATAAATCGTCAAACTTGGCTTTTTCTTTGGCTAACTTTTCGGGGTCAGTAATTTGCGATAAATCTTTCAAACCAAAAATGTATTCCAAAAACGGTGGTTTTTGTTTTTGGTTAATTTCAATCGGCTTGGTAATTTTTGCAACTTCGGCGTACGGCAAATCGAACACGCGTGCAATATCTTTAATCGCCGCTTTGGCAGCCATCGTACCGAACGTCACAATCTGGCAAACGTTATCACGTCCGTACTTGTCAATCACGTATTCAATCACTTCGCCACGGCGTTTACAACAAAAGTCCAAATCAAAATCGGGCATACTGCGACGTTCCAAATTCAAGAACCGTTCAAACAGCAAGTTGTATTTCAACGGGTCCAACTTGGTAATGCCCAACGCATACGCCAAAATCGAACCCGCTCCCGAACCACGTCCCGGACCAATCGGAATATCATTTTCACGGGCGAAACGCATGAAGTCCGCCACAATCAAATAATAATCAATGAACCCTTGGCTTTCCACCACGTGCAATTCTTTTTCGTAACGGGCTTGGATTTCGGGCGTAATTTCCCCGTACAACCGTTTCAACCCTTCTTCCGCGTTGCGTTTGAAATAGGTCAGATTGTCTTCCCCCGTCGGCGAAGTGAATGCCGGAATCAAGTCCGCACGCGCAAACGGGTCGCAATTACACTTGTCGGCAATCACCACCGTGTTGCTGATGGCACGCGGTAAATCGGGAAACAAAGCCGCCATTTCTGCCCCCGACTTGTAATAAAATTGGTCGGTCTCAAAACGCATGCGGTCGGTTTCGTTGACTTTGCTTTGGGTCGCAATACACATTAACGCGTCTTGCATTTCCGCATCTTCGTGGTACAAATAGTGAATATCGTTGGTTGCGACCAATTCAATTTTCAGTTCGTCCGCCAACTTCAACAAGCCGCGGTT
>CAZXAV010000098.1:0-2969 GCA_964638195.1 uncultured Prevotella sp.
GACAAATGACAATGATAAATATTAAGGAAAAGTTAAAAACCTTGCCGAAAGACCCGGGGGTCTACGTCATGAAAGACGCGGACGGTACAATCATTTACATTGGGAAAGCCAAGAATTTGAAGAATCGGGTTTCCCAATATTTCATTGGTGCACACGATGCCAAGGTGACCGCCATGGTAGCCCACATTGCCGATTTGGAATGGTTTGTCGTCAACACTGAAAACGATGCTTTGTTTTTGGAAGCCAACTTAATTCACAAGCACCAACCCAAATACAACATCTTATTAAAAGACGATAAAAAGTTTCCGTACATTCAAATCACCTCCGACGGTAAAATCCAAGTGGTGCGCACCAACCGCGGGGAAGGGCAAATTTACGGACCGTACTTCAACGGGATATACGTCAAATATTTGATGGATATTATTCGCAGTATCTATCATGACGACCCCGTTAAAGCGGCGGAATTTTTGGCGGGCAAACGTTACGACGAAGTGGTTGAAGTCATGACCAACCGCATGCAACAAGCCAGTGCGATGCAACAATTTGAATTGGCAATTGCGTACCGTAACGTGTTGCAAATGGTGAATCGTCTGCGCACGCGCACCCGTGTGCAAGCCACCGCCGAAGATGCGAACGCTTTTACGTTGGGGGCTTGTCGGGAATTGGGCGAAGTGTTGGGCTTGGCGAAAACTCCACGCCGCATTGAGTGTTACGATATTTCCCATACGGCGGGTGAGTACGTGGTGTCGTCCATGGTGGTGTTTGTGGATGGTGCCGCCGACAAAAGCCAGTACCGCCGCTTTCGCATTAAACACGGTCTTGGCAACAATGATTTCTTATCCATGCACGAAACTTTGACCCGACGCTTACGTCATAAAGAATGGACTTATCCCGACATCATTGTGATTGACGGTGGTAAAGGGCAGTTGGGCGCAGTTCCCAAAGCGGACGGCATTACTTATATCTCACTGGCGAAACGGTTTGAATTGGTGTTTACCACGACACAAGACGAACCCGTGGTGTTATCACATCACAGTTATGCTTTGCGTTTGTTGCAACGGATTCGTGACGAAGCCCACCGTTTTGCGATTACTTATCACAAGAGTTTACGCGATAAAATCCGCTTATAGTGGTTCTGCCAGTATAAAAACCACAACATGGCACAATCTATACGCAGGGGGAAAAATGAAAAACATCATAAAGATTGTCGATGTCATTGCGTTCAGCATCTTGTTGATTGGGGGCTTGAATTACCTGATTGCGGGGTTGTTCGGTATGGACTTGATGGTGTTGATGTTCGGTGCTAATATCAGTGTCGCGGGACGTGTCGTCTATGCGTTGATTGGGGCATCCGCATTATTGTTGTTAATCACCATTATTGCGCGTACCGTCATGAACAACAAGAAAGCCAAAGCGGCGTAACAGCTTTATTGGCATCAATGACAACCAAGAGAAAGCCTTGCCAAGTGCGGGCTTTTTTGGTATGCTCAAAATGTTCTTTGCGTCGTTAGCT
This sequence comes from uncultured Prevotella sp., assembly GCA_964638195.1. Lineage (GTDB taxonomy): Bacteria > Bacillota > Clostridia > Christensenellales > UBA1242 > RGIG8050. Next base: position 1,514 of record CAZXAV010000098.1, read on the forward strand.
CAACTGGATAGAGTATTTGGCTTCGAACCAAACGGTTGGGGGTTCGACTCCCTCACGACGCACCATAATAATTAAGGTAGGGGGAATTATGATTTATTTTGTACGGCACGGGCAAACCATCAATAACGTGAACAAGGTCTTTTATGACGAATCCGCAGGTCCGGGGTTGACGGAAAAAGGGGTGGCACAAGCGGAAAGCACGGCGGAACAATTAAAGGACGTCAAGTTCGACATTTGTTATTGTTCGCCAAAGAAACGGGCGGTTGAGACCATGAAGATTGTGACTCAGTCGCATCCCGATTTGAAAGTGGTTTACGACGAACGTTTGTCGGAACGCAGTTACGGAGAATTGATGGGGCAGCCCCAAAGTGTTTGCGAAGCCGGTAATCGGTGGATGCGTTACCAAAAGTTCCCTTATAAGGGTGTCGAATCGGTGGACGATGTGTACGACCGTTTGAAATCTTTTTACGACGAAATTGACGACAAAGGTAAAAATGTTTTGGTGGTTGCCCACAGTGGAATCCATCGCGTTAGTTATTGCTATTTCCATGGTTTCCCCGCGGACAATGATTTAAGCAAAATCAAATTGGAAAACGGCAAGTACGAAATTTTCCAACGTTAAAATCTAAGTGCGAAATTGGGCAGAATGCTTGCAACCGCGGGCAAAATTTGGTATCTTAAAGTAAGATGTTTAAGGACGTACAACAATTAAGGGTAGCGGAATTAACCGCACAGTTGGCAGCCGTTAAAGCCAAACAAACGGAGGTTGAATCCGATGTCCAGAATTTACGTGAGAAACTGAATGATTTGAATTATCAACAAGAGCGAGGCATGAATGGTTACCAAGGTAAACAAAAATTTTCCTTTTTGGAACGTGTGGTGACCAAACGCAAAGATTACCGTGCCTACCAAGCGAAGTTAGCTGAATTGAAAATGTTACCACAACGCATTGCGGCATTAACCAGTGAAATTGAAATTGCCGAATTGCAAGCCAAAGATAAAATTGCCAACAGCAACCTTCCACAAGAAATTGCGGCGGCGGAACAAGCAATTTTAGATGTGGAAAAATCTACCACATTAGCACAACTGGGGATTGCACCAGTGGATGCGGTAACCATGTTGGAACAAAACGGGATTACACCTTTGTTGGACGAAAGTGACCGTGAAATTTTTGAACGTCCACGTAATTACCGTAGCAAATCCGATTTAATCGCCGTGCATAAAATGGACATCATGCCGACGGGTGACCGCTTATCGACCGTGGAGGAAGAACACGTCCAAAAAACCGATACCATTACTTTGGACGGTAAGACCTACCAATACAGTTACGAACTGCAACGTAATACGATGCACGTGTCCGTGAACGACGAAGTTTCGTCACACTTGGCGGGAAACTGGGATCAATGTCATTACACGGTGTTGCAACCTTTTGATGAAATTGGAAACGACAAAATTG
>CAZXAV010000099.1:0-2908 GCA_964638195.1 uncultured Prevotella sp.
CCGACATTGCGGGCACAACCACGGACGCAATTTCGGAAAAGATTACCTACCAAGGTATCAAAATCAATTTAATTGATACCGCGGGTATTCACGACACCGCAACTTCGGTGATTGAACAACAAGGCATTGAACGTGCCAAAGCAATTTTACAAGAAGCCGACATTTTGTTGATTGTGGTCGATGCAACGACCCGCGTGATGGTCGATTTTCCACGGGACAAAAAACATCTGATTGTTTACAACAAAAGTGATCTCTGCCCCGACACGCCAAAGGACGGGATTGCGGTTTCCGCGAAGACGGGCAAAAACGTAGCATTGATTTTGCAAAAAATTGTGGAAATGGCAACCCACACCGCCCCTGTTGGAAACATGGTCAGCGTGACCAACGAACGCCAAGCCAATCTGTTACAACAAGCCCACACACTACTCACGGAAATTAACGACCAAGCCCCCTTGGATCAAATTGCCGCCAACATCACTTTGGCATTAAGTTACATTGGCAAGATTACGGGCACGGATGTCGACGAACGGACTTTGGATGAAATTTTTTCCAAATTCTGTTTGGGGAAATAGGAGTACAACATGACCAAAGATTATGACGTTGTGGTAATTGGTGCCGGACATGCGGGTTGTGAAGCCGCGGTGGCTGCCGCCCGTTTAGGCAAGAAAGTTTTGATTACGACTTTGCACGAACGCAGCATTGGGATGTTGCCTTGCAATCCGTCCATCGGCGGTACCGCCAAAGGACACTTGGTTTGTGAAATTGACGCACTGGGCGGCATCATGGGAATTTTAGCCGACCAAACCGCCATCCAAATTCGCATGCTAAATGCCGCCAAAGGTCCCGCGGTGCGCAGTCTACGTGCCCAAATTGACAAAGCCCGCTACCATGATGCGATGTTAGATTTATTAAAGCATACCCCGCATTTGACACTGGCAATTGGCGAAATTAACGCGCTTACTTGGCAAGACCAACAAATTACGGGGGTGATTTTCAACGGCGAACAGATAACTTGTCGTGCGGTCATCGTGGCAACGGGAACTTATTTAAACAGTAAAACTTTTGTCGGCAGTGATGTCAAACACGAAGGTCCGGCAGGCTTACCCAATGCCACCACCTTGGAACAATCGTTCATTGACATGGGAGTTGAAATCCGCCGTTTCAAAACGGGGACACCTGCCCGTGTGGACATTGATTCAATTGATTACAAGCAGACCGAAATTCAAAACGGAGACGACAACATTCGGGCGTTCTCGTTTTTGGCAACCCAGCCCATCAAAAATATTTGTCCGTGCTACTTAACTTATACCAACGAAACCACCCACCAAATCATTCGGGAACACATCAAAGAATCCGCCATGTACAGCGGTTTAATCGTCGGTGTTGGTCCGCGCTACTGCCCCAGTATCGAAGATAAAGTCACCCGTTTTGCTGACCGCACCCGCCACCAAACTTTCTTGGAACGCGAAAGCATGTCCAGTCGCGAAATTTATTTACAAGGCTTGTCCAGTTCCTTACCCGCCGCCGTACAAGACCAATTCATTCACAGCATCAAAGGTTTGGAACACGCCGCGATTATCCGTTCGGGTTACGCGATTGAGTACACTTGCATTAACCCGTTGGAACTGTTGCCGACCTTACGCCATAAACGTTACCGCGGTCTTTATTGTGCCGGACAAATCAACGGCACCAGTGGTTACGAAGAAGCCGCCGCCCAAGGTTTGGTGGCCGGCGTCAACGCAGTCCGCGAAATCAACGACCAAAGTCCGTTAATCTTATCGCGTACCAATTCTTACATTGGGGTGTTGATTGACGACTTAACCACGGAAGGCACTTTGGAACCTTACCGCATGTTTACCGCCCGCGCGGAATACCGTTTGTCGTTACGGCAAGATAACGCCGACGCACGGTTGACCCCGATTGGTCGTGAAATTGGTTTGGTGGACGACCAACGTTACCGCGTCTTTACCGCGAAGCAACAACGCTTGGCAACCATTCGCCAAATGATTACACCGAAAATCCGCCAAGAAGTTGCGAAACAAGACCACACGCTCAGCGAATTTATTACCGACCAACCAGCTGATTTGTTAGACCAAATTACGACCGAAATTAAATACGCGGGTTACATCGCGCGTGAACAAGCCGCGATTGCCGAAATCAAACGCCAAGAAGCCACACGACTCTCCCCCGACATGAATTACGATACGGTTGCCGGTTTACGCCGCGAATCACAAATTAAGTTGAATCAAATCAAGCCGTTAAGTATCGGTCAAGCCGCCCGCATTTCTGGGGTCACCCCCGCGGACATTACCGTGTTACTAATTCATTTACGCAAACAAGGTTAATTATAATTCCTTTAATCGTTGGGTTAATAAGTTCTTGGTTGTACCCGTTTTCATTTTCGACACAAAGTCAAACAACAAAATGGTTTGTTTGTGGTTCAACGTAGCTTTCTTTGTCCCCGTCTTGCCCATGGACAACGCAAAGACCGCATCCACGACCGCACGCATCCGTTCAGTGAAATCACCCGTTCCGTTGTTTTTGACCATTTTCAAAATGTCTTCGGCTTCGTTAATTTTGGAGGCTACCACCAAAGAAGCCAAGAATTGCAAATTCGCACCACTGCAACTGTCTTCACTCGCACCATAAATCAATTTTTGCAAAGCGGGATTACCTAACACCGCCGCGCGTAATTTGCTTTCGGAAACATTTTCCAAAATTTCAAAAATGTCTTCCCCCGCAAACGCGTTGATGTCTTTAATCATTTTGTATTCCCACATATCGACCGCCAAGTTAAAATCAATGGTTGCCAATTCTTTGATTGCCAACGCACCACCTTGGTTACCGATTTGGACCATTAAATCATATTTGCGAATTTCTTTATTGTTCATAATATTTCATTATAATC
>CAZXAV010000100.1:0-2906 GCA_964638195.1 uncultured Prevotella sp.
CCCACGGGTGGTGCCGGTGTTGCTGCGCCGGCAGCCAATTGCAGTTTTACCACTGCTTTAACTGGTTTGTCTGCCATGTTTTTAATTTTCCTTTTAAGTGGTACCAACGACTGCGTGACCATTTGTCACACATCTCCCACATGAATACCGCCATTATAACGCAAAGTTTAATATTTGTAAAGGGCTTTACACAAAATAAAACCAATGCGTCACCTCGGAAAAATCTCATTGGCGGTCGTGATGTTATTTGCCGTGTCCGTTTTCGGAGCATGGACGACACCCCGTGTGGGTGCGCCCACCGCTTTAACTTTGGACTTCGGCGGACAGCAAGTCGTACTGACCGACGAAATTTTGCAAGGCGGTTGGTACAACTACGATGCTAAACAAGTCTTAACCCACGGCAAAAGTTTGTTTTCGCGTGCCACCACCATGGGCGAAAGTGACACCTTTGAAGGCACTTTCCCCGACATCGTGCACTACTTAAACCGCATCGCACCCAAATACGAAATCCAAGCCTTTAACGGTCAAATTGATTTTCACCCCCACGAAACACCACGCTTCACGGTCAGCCGTCAAAAAGCGGGACGTGCGATTGACCGCGAACGTTTGTATGGTGACATTCTGACCGCACTGAAAGGCAACCAATATCCCGTGGTACGCGTACATTACCGCACCGTTGAACCCACGCCCGCGGAACAAATGTTGGCGGCAATTAAACAGCGCAGTCAATTCAGCACCCAATGCACGGACAACCCCGACCGCGAAAACAACATCGCGTTGGCACTGGGCAAGTTCAACGGACTGCGGGTCAACGCGGGCGAACAAGTTTCGTTCAACCAAATTGTCGGCAAACGCACCGCGGCGCAAGGTTTCCGTGAAGCCAAAATCATTGTCAACGGCGAATACGTGGACGGGATTGGCGGCGGCGTCTGCCAAGTCAGCACCACCATTTTTAATGCCGCGGTGCAAGCGGGCTTACAAATCACCGAATCGCACCACCACAGTTTGCGTTCGTCTTATGTGCCACTGGGTCACGATGCGATGGTATCGGGCAACGCCGATTTGCGGTTTGTCAACAACACGGGTGCGCCGATTTACTTTGAAACCAAATTCCAAAACCACCGTTTGACGGTCACGATTTACGGTCGCGACAAAGGTCCGAACATCAGTTACCGCTTGTCGACCGACGTAGTCAAAACCTTGAACCCGACCGACAATTGGGTAGACGAATTGCCCGCCGCGACCATCAAAGACTACCAAGCCCACCCCGACCGTTACGAACGCATTTTAGTCACCAGTGGTCACGAAGGTCATGTCGTGGACACCTATTTGGAAACTTACCAAGGTGGCAAACGTTTATCACGCAAACTTTTACGCCGTAACACCTACCATGCCACCCCGCACCGTTACACGTTACAAAGACACGAAGACCCCGCACCCGCGGAAGTTACCGCCTAACCAAACAAAAAACCCGTATCGCACGGACACGGGTTTTTGCTTGCTTGTGACTGTTTTATTCTGCAATATGGATATTTGCGTACAAAACATGATCATTGCTGGTCACAAAGAAATATTCGTTATAATATTCCGTGACGTAATCGTCAGTGGTCCACCGATTGATACTTACTTTGCTGACATCAACACTAAGGCATTCCGCAATCTTGGCTTTCAGTTGTTCGTCGTAATCATGGACACTGTCGGCGCCACGAATAAAGGCTTGATAAGGAACTTCAATCTCGACACTATCATCGGCAGTACCTTCGACACCCTGACGTCCATAGCGGAACATAACCTTAACTGGGACAGTTTCGACCGCCAATTCGTCTTCGGGAATTTCGCCCACGTCAATTTCGTTATAACCATCACGGTCGAACCCATAAGTTTGGCTCATGATAGAAGTTGTGGTTTGGGTTTCGCCATCAACTTCCGTAACCGTATCCATTTGTGCTACGATGCTTTTGAAACGACCGACGGTAGCATTATCGGATTTGAAAACCAGTGTAGAAATTACATACTGACCATCTTGCTCAATGGTTTGTGCACGGGCAGTTACCGTCAAGATACCATCTTCAACGGCATAGTCAATTGTCGATTTGTCTTCGTCCAATTCAACGCCCAGACTGGCACTAGCCAATGTCATGAAACGTTCGGCAAAGGTGGCACTGGTATAAGTTTTTGTAAATAATGCTTTCAAATCAACACCCGCAAAACTTTCCAATTTGGGGTCAAAGCCAGTGTTTGGCAACAAAATGTTCGTCAAATATTTGTTGTCAACTACCGAAGTGTAATTATAGTCTGCTTCTTCTTCGGCTGATTGAGAAATTGTGCAAGCAACGTAACGGTCACCGTCTTTCACAATTTTTTCAACCATCGAATAACCGTCCATTTCATAGGTATCATAGAAAATGCCTTCGGTGGGTTCATAAGAGAATGCCATCTTACTGGTATACACCGTACCGTCTTCGTTAACCCCCGATGACTGACTGGTTAAGATTAGTCCACCTTGATAATTCGCCAATTTTTCCCAATTCGCTTGCAACTTTCTGATGATTGTGTCGTTTTCACCTTTTTCGGTTTTCGTGTAGTCACAAACCGTACAAGTGAAGGTTTCGTTATTGATTTTCCAAGTATGGACGTTTGCATCATATTTGTGGTCGTCGTTAGCCGAACAGCCATGCCAATGGTTATAGTCGTCCGCTTGCCACGCAGTTTCCGCTACGTGTCCAGTTAGGTCTTCTTTATCACCTTCTTCACTTTTGCTACCACCACATGCCGACAATGCGAACGCGGTTGGTACGGTTACTGCCATTGCCGCGGTCAGCAACGCAATTTTACCGATATTCGTTTTTTTATTTTTCATTTTTTTCTCCTTTTATTAACACGTTTTACACAGTTGTTAACAAAAG
>CAZXAV010000101.1:0-2876 GCA_964638195.1 uncultured Prevotella sp.
CGCATCATTCGTCGCGAATCCAACAATACACGGCTTGTTATTACGCAACAAAGCTTTCACCGCCATTAACACACAAGTATCGGTAATTCCGTTTGCTAACTTTGCCATGGTGTTACCCGTCGCGGGGAAAACAATACTGCCACGTAATTGTGGCATACTTGACAAACGTTCAGCCCCGGCAATCGTAGTAATAATTTCGTGTCCCGTTAAACGGCGGATGTCGGCTTGAAACGTCAAATTATCAACAAAACGGTTCGGCACATTAGCATTAGGTGAAATCACGGGGAAAATCTCGTAATGTTGCACCAATTCTTCCAAAACCGCAATCAGCTTAACAAAACTGCACGCACTGCCCGTAATGCACAATACCATTGCCGGTTTTGCATGCGCGGTCAAATAACGTTGGATACAATTGTAAACCGCCGTAGCTGCTTCTTTGGGATAAAATTTGCCCGGCAACCCCGGTAAAATTTGGTAATCGAAATCTTCGCGTGCAACACCCGTCCAATCAAACCCAAACGGCGCAGAAGCCAAATCATAGATTTTTTGTTTTGCCCGACGTTCTTGCCAACGTGCTGGTTGAATCAATGCTCTTGGAATAGTGTTAACAATAATCGGAAAATCATGGAATGGTGCTGTTTCAAAATAAGCCCGTTTGCCATACTTCGCGGTCAGTTCTGACATTTTGTGCCAGTTAAAGTTCAAGACCGAAATTTCCCAATTTTTGAAAACATCTTCCAACGCGGCAGTCAATTTTCCACAACCGCAAAACAAGATCTTTTTGGTCTTACCGCGGTATTCTTTGTCAACGATTTGACGAAAGGCTTGTGCCGTTAATTGATTATTTGCCGTAATAAATTCTGCATCATCATTCAAACTGACATAGGTAATGCCCGACGGCAAATCGGCAACAGTCGGTTGGTAACCAAAAACCAAACTACCCTTGACTACTTGTTGCCAAAAATTCTGATCAACAGTAACCCGCGGTTCTAAATAATAAATGCCCTTTTGTTGACAATCAGCATTGAAATCTAAGGCTTGGTATCCTTGTGCCGTAAACAATGCTTTTAATTCCGCAACACGTGCGTCCGTACTGCTTTGGTTGTAGCGAAAAACATATTCCATAATTATGAATATGATATAAGTGTGGAAATAGTCAAATTTGGTGGTTCTTCAATGGCAACTCCGACGACGATTAAATTGTGTCGTGACATTGTCAGCAGCAATAAACAACCGCAAGCAATCGTGGTTTCTGCCCCCGGTAAATATGGTATTTATCAAACCAAGATTACCGACGATTTAATTCGCTATACCAAAGGCGCACCGCTGTTAGATTCAGTGCTAACGCGTTTTGATGATTTAGCCAGTGAGTTATTAAACCAAGAGCAATACCAAGCCTTTGCAACAGTGTTACAACAAACGGGTGATGCGATTCGCAAATCACCGAACGACTATAACTTTATTGTTTCACGTGGTGAGTATTTATCCGCCAAATTGTTTGCTTTGTATCTTGGTTATAATTTTGTAGACGCACAAGACATTTTAATCATTAACCCCGATGCCACGATTGATTTAGATGCCACTCAACGACAAATCAAATTACACCAATTAAAACACCAAATCCCATTTGTTATGGGTGGCTTTTACGGACAACGTGATGGTCAAACTGCACTCTTCACCCGCGGTGGCAGTGATTATACTGGCGCCATTTTGGCAGTGTTAATGCATGCCAGTCTTTACAAGAATTATACCGACACCAACGGCATTCAAACCGCCAATCCACGTTTAGTCTATAACACGCAAACAATCCCGTGTTTAGACTTTGATTCGCTAGACATTTTAACCCACAATGGCGCGGGCATCATTCATGAAAATGTTGCCAAGTTGTTGGAAACCTATCGTGTTCCGCTCCGTGTCGATAACACGTTCAACCCGCATCAACTTTACACCGAAGTCCACAGTCCCCGTTGTCGTCACTGCAAGCACAATTTCTTTTGCGTCACCAACAAAGATAACCGTATTCTGGTTGTCAAACAAAGACACAACAATCCCGTTTCCGTGCAAGTCTTCGACAGCACGCCCGAAACTCTAAACGCGGATATGCAAAAATTGCACGTTGAATTATTAAAGACGTTATAACACGTATTTGTGCAAATCAATTTTTTTGATTAACTGTTTCATGTTCTTTTCGACGAAAGCCTTGTCAACTACCACAATTTCTTTTTGTGTCGATTTCTTACTGCCTGCATTGAACAAGACATCTTCCAACAATTGTTCCATGATTGAATGTAAACGACGTGCGCCCAAATTCTCGTTGGTTTCGTTTTCGCTTTCTGCCAATTCCGCAACCAACATCAAGGCTTCTTTTTCAAATTTCAATTCGACATTATCAACCGCCAACAATTCTTGGTATTGTTTAGTAATCGCGTTATCTGGTTGCGTTAAAATTTTATAGAAATCTTCTTTGTTCAAAGAATTTAATTCAACACGGATTGGGAAACGACCTTGCAATTCGGGAATCAAATCATTGATTTTGCTGACATGGAAAGCACCCGCCGCAATGAACAAGATGTAATCAGTTTTAATCATGCCGTATTTCGTTTGTACGGTACAGCCTTCGACAATCGGCAAGATATCACGTTGGACACCTTCACGGCTAACTTCAGGACCATTGCCACCACCAGTCGAACCAATCTTATCAATTTCATCAATAAAGATAATCCCGTTTTGTTCCGCCAAAGCAATACCTTCGGCGTTAATGGTATCTTTATCAATCAATTTACTGCATTCTTCTTCGATTAACATTTCACGTGCCGCACTGACGGTCATCGTTTTCTTTTTGGTTTGTTTCGGGAAAATACCCGGCGCAACTTTAT
>CAZXAV010000102.1:0-2854 GCA_964638195.1 uncultured Prevotella sp.
ACCAGTGAGCAATTAAACATCCAATATTTGGACGACATTTGCCGCACGCTTGATGAAGAATATGCAACCCCACGTCAAACACTTCCACAAGTTAATCGTAAGGAAATGCGTAAAAATAAAATGAAGCATTTACGATGCTTAAAACCATCGGCCTTATTGCTTTATGTCTTAAAAGCAAAACCCAACAGAAACATTCAGTGTACGCGTTTGGAAACGCACATTGGTGTAGGACAGAAAGGTGATATTAGGGGCTGTTGCAGTGTGGACTTACCATTCGGTAATTTATTACGTGGCGGAGAATTAAACGAAATTTACAACAGTATTTATGCGCGGATAATTAAATTATCTTCATTGAATCGTTCTTACTGTTTATGTGATTTGAATCGTTGGTGTAAGGGATATTGTTCACAGGGAAGAAAAAAATACCGACCGACCAAAACATGGCAAACCCCAACATCTCCCCAATCAATCGTACTATCGTTTGATAAATCGTGTAATTTATGTTGCAAGTCGTGTCGGACTGAACCATATGTGTTAGACCAAGCAACACAACAAGCGGCCAGTGCAATCGTAATTAAGTTATTGCGTTCGGGGTATTTGGAACAAACCCAAACGCTGAGTGTGGCCAGCATGGGAGAAGCTTTTTATAGTCCTTTCTATCGTCAACTATTAACAACGGATTTACAAAGACAGCAGATTGAAATTGTATCAAATGGCACATTGTTTAATGAAGATAATTGGCAACTGTTGAAAGGGAAATACGCAACGATTGATGTGTTGATTTCGGTGGATGCAGCAACCGCGGAAACTTACCGCAAGTTGCGGGGTGCCGATTTTGATAATTTAATGCACAATCTAACCATGCTGAGTGATTTACATCGTAAAAACCAAATTCGTAAATTTACCTTAAATTGCGTGATACAACGGGATAACTTCCGTGAAATGCCCAACTTTGTGCGATTGGGGAAAAAGTTGGGTACCACGGTGATCAATTTCCAACGTTTGAATAACCTAGGTAGTTTTACCGCTCAGGAATTTTTGGAACGCTGTTTGATAATTGATAATCAATATTTGGATTATGATTTGTGGTGTGTATTGCAAGACCCCATCTTCAATGACCCGATTGTGAATTTGAAAAAATTGCAACGTTACATTGATGCGTCGGAAAAACGTTACCGCCAACGTTATGAACGAGAACAAAAGCAACGCCGTTCCGTTTGACTTGACAAGTGTAAAATTTGTAAACTGTGAATGAAAATGAAGGTAAGCACGGAAGCACCAAAGAAGACCTTATTCGTCGGCAAGCAACGGATTTGCCAACAAGTTGCGTATGTATTGGACGTCCAAGATTACGCGTTCGCCGAAAAACTAACCAAGCAAAATTTTGACCAATACCGCGATTGTCAAATTTACGTTTGCGATTTCAAACGCAAAAGTCGCAAATTTGTGAAATTCTGGGGGGGGGGGTAGCCAAAGTCTAAATTTATGCTATTTGGACGACATTTGCCGCTCCATTGACAAAGAATATGCTGCTAACCGTAAACGTCATGCCAACGATATGGAACAAGTGAAAGCATTGGCAACGACAAATCAAATCGTAACGCAACCAATAACCATGCCTACCAAACCATCACTATGGTGTCGGGTTATCCGTGGAATGAAACATCCGTTACGGGCGGCAGGGCATGTCATTTTACGCATCAATTACCGAATTAAAAAATTTACAATTAAACATCATCTAAAACACTATCAGTATGAAAAACCAATCCCTAAAGCGTATGCCAATTATTTACGGAAGATGAAACCGTCGGAATTATTTTTGCATGTGTTGTATGCTCCACCAAATCCGAAAATTAAATGTGCACGGTTAGAAAACAGCAGCCGTGTTAGTAGTTCGGGTAATATTGTGGGTTGTTGCAGTGTCATAGTACCATTCGGTAATTTATTGCGTGACGGGGAACTCGATGAAATTTTTAACAGCACGTATGCACGAATTGTAAAGTTGTCTTCCTTGAATCGTTCGTATTGTTTATGTGATTTGAGTCGTTGGTGTAAAGGTTATTGTTCCAAAGCGGAAATATTGCCAGTTAAGCAGTGGCAAACACAAACATCCCCGAAACAAATTGAACTTACTTTTGAAAAATCGTGTAATTTATGTTGTCGACAGTGTCGCACAAAACCCTATGTCATGAATCAACTTGAACAACAGCAGGTCAATGTGATTGTTGCAAAATTATTACGCTCAGGATGGTTGGAACAAAGTGATAAATTGGTCTTAGCAGGTTCGGGCGAAGTTTTTTACAGCCCCTATTATCGTCGATTATTGATTACAGATTTACGGCGCCAACAAATTGAAATTTTGTCAAATGGCACCTTGTTTAATGAAGATAATTGGCGCTTGTTATCTGGAAAATATACAAACATTGATGTAAGTATCTCGGTGGATGCCGCAACAGCGGAAACTTACCAAAAGTTGCGTGGTGCGGATTTTGATAACTTGATGAAGAATCTGACTATGTTGGCAGATTTACGTCGGCAAAAGAAAATTCGTTGGTATCGCTTAAACTTTGTGATTCAACGGGAAAATTTCCGCGAAATGCCGGACTTTGTACGTTTGGGACAAAGATTGGGCGTTGATACAATCCAGTTCCGTCGTTTGAGTGATTGGGGAACATTTACACCGCAAGAATTTCGCCACCAGTGTTTAATTGTTGATAATAAATATTTAGATTACGACTTGTGGTGTGTGTTGCAAAATCCAATTTTTAATGACCCAATTGTAGGTTTGGAAGGGCTGAGACGTTACATCGACGCGTCGGAGAAACGTTACCGCCAACGTTACGCACGGGAACAA
>CAZXAV010000103.1:0-2796 GCA_964638195.1 uncultured Prevotella sp.
CGCCGATGGCTGCCGCGCCGACGAAGACTAGCAAATAATACAGCGGGCGGTTCGGGTAGACGTCGGTAAATTCAATCGGGTCGGCGTTGGACCACAAGTAAACATAGTTGCCGTCGTCTTGGGTTTCCACCCATTCCGTGTTGACCGCGCTGTGGCGGCGTTCCGTGGTGAAGCCGACGACGTAAGTAAAGGTGTCACTTTCGGGCAGTAGGGCAATCGGATTGAAAACGGTTTGTTGGTAATAAATTTTGAATGGGCGCACGGTCTTTCGCAAAGTGGATGCGGGCACGTGGGTCAAAGTTAGATCCACCGTGTAGGTGTCGTATAAGGCTTCGTCGGTTGCGTTACGGAATTTGCAAGCGGTAATCTGGGGTTGGTCAGAGTCGGTGTCCGCCGCCATTTGGGTGATTAAAGTGTTGACTGCGGCTTGCCAGTCCGCGAGTTTGTCGGCGGAAAAGTGGGCAATGTCTTTGACTTGTAAAAAGACGGTCGTTTCCATGGGGTCGTCTTCGGGATAAGTTTTGGTGCTGTCATCGTAAAAAGCACTGCACGCCGATAACGTCAGCGCGACAAAAACTAACCATAACAACGCACAAAATTTTTTCATTGACTCTCTATTATATTACAGATTTGTCCGTCTGTAATATAATTATTTTGACATTTAACGCAAAATGACATTGCCTGAACGGGCGGAAACCGTGTCACCGTCCGCCAAAACTAACACGGTGTTGTGTTGGTATGCTTTGACGTAATCGTTGACGCGGATGTTGAAAGCTTTGTCACTTTCGTCGGTTGCTAACACGATGTATTCGCCGGGGCGTAACTTGCCGTGTTTTTGGACAGTGTAGACTTCGCCCGCTTGCAAAATAAAATCTTTCTTTTGGTAAGAAACGCCTAAATTGCGGCGGTGTTTTTCGTCGCGTGCCATGACCACCGACATAATAATGGTTGCCACGCAGAACACACCCGCCAAAATTGCCGCAATTAAAATGAACGTTTGTCCGTCGGACAGATTAGCGTTTCTGGCACAAATTGCGCCCACGCACAAACCCAACGTCACACCCGAACACAAGAAAGACAACATGTAAAAAAATCGTTTCATGTCCTAATTATAACATACTAATGCCATGAACGCGACCGAAATTTCGTTGGCTAAATTGGTCTTTGGATGTAAATTGTATTTAATGCTGAAAAGATTAACAGTTGCTTTGAGCGTGGTTGTTGCTTGCGTCGTGGTGGCGCTCAGTATGGTTGGATGTGCGTGGAATCATGACCAAACAGCGGATGCCGAGATTGTAATTTTACACGCGGGTGGTGGAGAAAATTCCCGTGCCTACTTGAACGCACAAGAAACTTTTGCGCCGTATTATGAGGCGGGTTACCGTTATTTTGAATATGATTTTCGGTTTTCTTTGGACGGCAAATTGATTGGCACGCATGAATTCGAGTGGTTTGAAAATCGCGATGATTTACGGGCGAATGGCATTACTTATGACGAATTTAAGCAATTGAAAATTTGTGATGGGGTGTATACTCCGGTTCAAGAAGAATGGTTCATGCAAATGTTGCAAACGCACCCCGATGTTAAAATCGTCATGGATACCAAGGAAAACGATTACGTGCGGGTGTATGAACACTTGCGTGAATTGGGCGAAACTTATCACGTCAACTTGCGTAGTGTGATTATTCCGCAGATTTATTCTTATGAGATGTGGCAATATTTGCAAGCGAACGACATTTACGACGAATACATTTATACCAACTACAAGTCCAATTACAGTGTTGACCAAATCATTACCTATTTCGGACATGAACCCAAAGTTAAATCCATTGCCGAAGCAATTTGGCAACCGGATGTATTGCAAGCAATGTACCGCTTGCGTGACATCGGGAAAAACTTCCTTTGCTTTACGCCGCAAAGCGCAGATGAAATTACCGCACTCCGTGAACTGCGTTGCAACGGTTTCTACGTCGACGACCCACAAATTATTTGAAATGTTAAGGAGAAAACAATGAAAGCATTAAAATTAACACAAGCATGGGATAAAACTTTCCCGCAATCAGAAAAAGTCAAGCATGAAAAAGTCACCTTTCACAATCGGTATGGCATTACACTGGTTGCCGATATGTATCTTCCGAAAAATGCGCAAGGCAAACTCCCTGCGATTGCAGTTTGTGGACCGTTTGGGGCGGTTAAAGAACAGTGTAGTGGACTGTATGCACAAACCTTGGCAGAGCGTGGATTTTTAACCATTGCGTTTGACCCTTCTTTCACTGGCGAAAGTGGTGGCGAGCCAAGATATATGGCAAGCCCAGATATCAACACCGAAGATTTTCAAGCGGCGGTGGATTTTCTTGCTTTGCAACCAAATGTCGATGCAGAAAAAATTGGGATTATTGGGATTTGCGGTTGGGGTGGTTTGGCAATCAATGCAGCCGCTCTTGACACAAGAATTAAAGCCACTGTGGCGGCAACGATGTATGATATGAGTAGAGTTAATGCCAATGGTTATTTCGATGCGGAAAATTCGGCGGATGCACGCTATGCCAAAAAACAAGCACTTAACGCACAAAGGTTAGTTGATTATCAGAATGGTAATTATGCTCTGGGCGGTGGCGTTGTTGATCCGCTCCCCGCGGATGCACCTTTCTTCGTGAAAGACTATTATGACTATTACAAAACTAAACGCGGTTATCACCAGCGTTCATTAAATTCAAATGGCGGTTGGAACAAAATTGGCTGTCTGTCTTTTCTCAATCAACCGATTTTAAGTTACTCAAATGAAATTCGTAGTG
>CAZXAV010000104.1:0-2649 GCA_964638195.1 uncultured Prevotella sp.
CTTGCGAAGCCCACCCACAAAGTGATCATTTGCATTTGTTGACGGTTGACATTGGTCAAGCGCAGCCGGTAAACATTGTTTGTGGTGCACCGAATGCACGTGCGGGCATTGTGGTGGCAGTGGCGACCGTAGGTACGGTCATGCCAGATGGCATGAAAATTGAACCAGCCAAAATCCGTGGTTGTGAAAGTCACGGTATGTGCTGTTCTTATGCGGAATTGGGCTACAAAGCCGATAACGAAGGTATTATTGAATTGCCCGCCAAAACCAAATTGGGAACACCGATTACCAAAGTGTTGCACGGCTTGCAAGATGACATCATTGATATTGATAACAAGAGCATTACCAACCGCCCCGATTTATGGGGACATTACGGCATTGCGCGTGAATTGGCGGTGATTTTCGACCGTCCTTTGAAAACGATTGATACCGCGATTGTGCACGAATACGACCATTTAACGCCGTTAGACATCAAAATTGAAAACGAACATTGCTTATCTTATGGGGCAATGAAAGTTGCGAATGTCGGCGGAGTAGTGTCACCCGATATCATGCAAAACCGCTTGTACAAGTTAGGACACAACAGCCATGGTTTCTTGGTGGATTTGACTAACTATGTTATGTTTGCGTTTGGTAATCCGTTACACGCCTTTGATGCCAAGAAAGTGGATAAAATCAGTGTCGGTACGGTCAAGGCGGGTGCTCAATTCACGACTTTGAAAGATAACGTGATTACCGCTACCAAAGAGATGTTGTTTATTAAAAGTAATGGTAAACCAGTGGCTTTGGCTGGGGTGATGGGTGGCAAGGATAGTGAAATTACCGATACCACCACGGATACAGTTTTTGAAGTGGCAACTTTTGATGCTTCAAACGTGCGTCGCACTTCGGTTGCGGTGGGGATTCGCAGTGATGCCAGCATGCGTTACGAAAAAGCCTTAGACCCCGAATTGAACTGGTTGGCGGCGGCGGAAATTTTGCGACTGATTCGTCAATATGCACCGCAAGCCCAAGTCCAATCCGCATTTACGCGGGTTACCAGTGCCGCGGCGGACCAACCGACTTTGAAAATTACGGTTACGAAAAAGATGTTGAACAGTTATACGGGTGTCGATTTCAGCAAACAAGATGCGATGATTACGCGTAAATTGACCGCGTTAGGTTTCCAACCCAAAATTACTGCGGATAAAATTGTGGTGACCGTTCCGTCATGGCGCCGTTGGAAAGACATCACGACACCTGCCGACGTAGTTGAAGAAATCATCCGCAACTATGGTTACCAAAATATTGTGCCAGTAGCACCATCAGTAAAGGTTGCCCCTGTGCCTTGTTCAGCCAATGTGCATGCTAAGAACGCCTTAAAAGATTTGTTAGCATGGAAATATGCATTCAGCGAAGTACACACCAATATTTGGTATGACACTAAATCATTAAAACGTCTTGGGGTCGAAGCACCGTCATATGCAACGATTGCTAATCCCTTTAACAAAGACGACGACCAAATTCGTAGCACGATGCTGCCTAGCATGTTGACGGTTGCGGCGGCCAATAAATCACAAACCGATGTACGGGTGTTTGAAATCGGTCGCGTAATTAACCAAGACGGTACTGAGTCCGAACATTTGGCTGGGGTAGCGGTCGGCATGGATTACAAAGCCGTCAGCGAAATGCTAACCGCGTTATTTGAACATCTGGGTGTTCGTATTCAATATTACATGAAAGGTGATGATAGCACCATTTATCATCCAACCAATCACGCACGAATTTCTTGTGCGAAAGGCGAAGCCAAACTTGGATCGATTGGAATCATTCATCCACAAATTATGCCCAATGCGGTGGGCTTTGAAGTGGATTTATCGGCATTTGATTTTAATCATGTACAAACTCAAAAAGCGCCGATTTTGTCAAAATTCCCCAAAACCGAATTAGATTTTACATTTGTGTGGAACGATAGTTATGCTGAATTGGACAAGATTTGGTTGGGGTGCAATCATCCGTTGGTAACCAAACGTTGCTTGAAAGCAGTGTATGGCAACAAATATACCATGACTTTTACGGTATCTAGCACCGAAAAAACGCTTGACAAAACAGAAATCAATAAAATTCATCAAGAAATTCTTGACTTTGCTACACGAAATAGTGTACATCTAGGATAGTGAACGAAAATATTTTTTACATTGATGCTAAGACCAAAATCGTTGATTTTTTAACGACAGAATTTTCGGGCACTTTCCCGTTGAAATTGCAAAATCGTTTTTTGAATTTCTTTCCGCAAATTGCCAATTACGAAGAAGAAGGACAAAAATATAAACCCGCAATTTTCTTTACCAATAACATTGATGCGGTGGTGAAGAGCATTCCTAATGCGACAAAAATTGTTTTGTTTAATGATGCGAACGAAAACATGTTTGCTTCGCGTTTGAAAAGTTTGATTCCGTTCTGCAATCTGTATTGGTGCGTTTATGTATCGATTTCTGATGGCAACATTGAATACGGTATCTTCCGCATTATCAACAGCATTAAAGATGAGAACTTAGAAACTATTTTGTTCAAATCCGAAGTTTTACAAGAAAAAAGCAACAAGTTATTTGGCATTTACGTTTACGCGGAAAACACTTGGACGATTACCATGCGCAGTTTGAAAGGTCG
>CAZXAV010000105.1:0-2644 GCA_964638195.1 uncultured Prevotella sp.
GCGGACGGCTTGAACGGCGAGAAAGTATCTTTGCCGCACAACGCTTACGCGGTCAAAGAATATGAATACATCAGTTTGGTGCGTCGTGAAGTCCGTCCCGAATTCAAGGAATACAGTTTCAAAGTCGGCAAAACCACGATTGAAGGTTTCGGCACGGTCACGGTCACCAAAACCATCAGTTACAAATTGGCAATTCAACGCGGCTTGTGCGTGGTGGATGCTGCCAAGTTACCGAAGAAAGCCAAATGGCGTTTCCGTTTGGACGGCGACATGTTTGAAAAATTGGGCGGCGGTACCAAAAAATTGAACGCGTACTTGACCGACAAAAAAGTGCCCGCCCGTTTACGTCCGACTACGCCCGTGTTGGCGTTGGACCACGAAGTCTACGTTGTCGGCGGCGTTGCAATTAGCGAAAAGGTCAAAACCGACCGCGACACGGTCGACGCCTACGTATTGGAATTTACTCGCGGTTAATTTCGGATTGGGGAATTATAATTTTAACGATGGAACACACTTTGAAATTGCAGCCCGAATTTTACGATTATATTTTGCATGGTACGAAGCGGATTGAAAACCGTTTGTATGACGAAAAGCGGCAGCAAATCCATTTGGGCGATACGATTAAGTTTTTGCGTGAGCCCGAATTGACGCAAGCTTTTACTGCCCGCGTGGTGGGTATCTTACGTTATGCTGATTTTGCCACGATGTTCCAAGATTTTGACATTGCGGTTCTGGCTGACCAAAGTTACACCAAAGACCGTTTGCTGGCAACCTTGCAATCATTTTACCCGTTGGCTGAGCAACGGCAGTATGGGGTGGTTGGTCTGCGGATTGAACCGCTGAGTTAATTGGAATTTATCCGATTGTAAGGATTGTTAGCAATTCCAGTGTGGAAACAGTCCGGCGGCAGTCGGATTTTTTCTTGTTGACAAATTTGATGGGGGGGGGGGGTACAATCCATTGTTTTTGTCAGTAATTACACACACAAAAGGAGAACACACAATGAATCAGCAACAACCGCAGAATGATTACCCCTTTTATTTAGATACCCGTGGCATGACGATTGAAGAAGAAATCGCACGCATTGAAAAAGCGGGTTTCCAAAAACGTTGGGGCAGTGTTTGGGAATGGGAAAGAGTGGTGTCCACACCTGTGGCACATCCAAGTCGCGTGATTCCTTGTGTTTTGTTGTTAATTGCGGTTGCAATCGTGGCGGTGCTGTTTTGTGGAGTGATTCCCGCAACTCCGTATGATTTGGTGATTTATTTTGTGGGCGGTCTTTTGGCGGCGGGCTTTTACGGATTGAGTATCAAAATGTTCGGTAAAATTAACGAAATCAAACGCAACAGCAAAACCGAAGTCGTTGAATACTATAACGTAAAAAGATTACACCCAGTCGAAAAAATGATTCGTGAAGTTTATTTCCGTCCCGACACGTTCAACCGTGCCGTATCCAATGAAGATTCCGCAAGATGCAGCAACTGTAAACACTACGACCGTTGCGAACGTTAATTTAGTTCATGGTTTCGTCTTGACGGCGGGCTTGGTTTTCCGCGGCAATTTCGGAAAGAATTTGGGCGAAGGCTTCGATGCCGATTTCTTCGATGTGTCCGCTTTGGTTCGCGCCGAGCACTTCGCCCGAGCCGCGGATTTCTAAATCACGCATGGCAATGTTGAAGCCCGCACCCGTCGAATAAAAGTTCTTGATCGCGTTGATGCGTTCCATGGCGTCGTCCGCGACGTATTCGGCTTTGGGGTAGGTCAGATACGCGTAGGCTTGGGTTGTGCCACGACCGACCCGACCGCGTAATTGATGCATTTGTGCCAAACCCAATTTATCCGCGCCAATCACAAACAACGTGTTGGCGGTGGTTAAGTCAATCCCGTTTTCAATAATCGTCGATGCGACAATGATGTCAATTTCGTGTTCGTATACCGCGGTAATTGTGCGTTCGATTTCGGCGGTCGGCATTTGCCCGTGGACGTACGCAACTTTGTCGGGGTAGCGCACCGCAATCTTGGCGGCAAACTGTGCCATGTCGCGTACCGTATTATAAAGCACAATCACTTGACCGTTCCGTTCCAGTTCACGGTCAATCGCGTCCCACAGCAATTCCCAACTGAATTCGGCAACTTGGGTTTTGACGGGCAGACGGTCTTTGGGCGGGGTGGTAATCACGGAAATGTCACGCAGCCCCATTAACGACATATTCAAGGTGCGGGGAATTGGTGTCGCGGACAAAGTTAGCACATCCACATGCGGCGTCAGTTTTTTGATTTTCTCTTTGGCTTCCACCCCAAAACGTTGCTCTTCGTCCAAAATCAACAGCCCCAGTTGGTGGAAATGGTCTTTGGTTAAAGACAACAATTTATGCGTGCCGACGATGATGTCAATTTTGCCGTCACGTAAATCGGCTAAGGTTTGGGCTTGCTGTTTAGCGCTAATGAAACGGTTGTAGACCGCGACACGAATACCGAACGGGGCAAAACGGGCTTGGGCATTTTGGAAATGTTGCACCGATAAAATCGTGGTCGGACACAATAAAACCACTTGGTAACCGTTCATGACCGCGGCGAAAGCGGTGCGGAACGCGATTTCGGTTTTGCCGTAACCGACGTCACCACAGACTAAACGGTCCATCAA
>CAZXAV010000106.1:0-2526 GCA_964638195.1 uncultured Prevotella sp.
TCAATTTTTCAATGGCTTCGACACGCATTTTTTCGTCTTCGTTGACTTTTTTAATCACAATACCCGCTGCCGACAAGATTTGTTTGGCTTTTTCAACGTCGACCGCGGTAGCATCGTGCTCAATCAAAGCCATCGTTAAATTGTCTTCGTTGATTTCACGGTTTTTACCCAATTCCATGAAACGTTTGATTAAATCACTGATTTCGGGACGCAAACCTTCGTTTGGATCTTGATTGGGATTAGCATTCGTCGGCGTTTGGCTATCCATTGACAGCGGAATCGTTTGTTGTTCCACCACTTTTTTGGCATCGGCTTGACTTTCAACAGTCTTGACCGAACGTTTTTGTGCCGCAGTTTTTGTTGCAGTTTTTTCCGTTGCTTTGGTCGATTTAGTCGTTTTAGCGCTCACTTTGACAGTATCTTTCGGTTTTTTGGCAGTATTTTCCGCTTTTTTTGCCGTCACAGTAGGCTTTTTGTCCGCTTTCACTGTTTTCGCCGTGGCTTTATCCGCTTTTTTTGCCGTTTTAGCAGCCGTTTCCTTAACGGCGGTTGTTTTTGTCACTTTCTCAGCAGATTTTTTCGTCACCGCTGTTGTTTTGGGTGCTGTTTTTACCGCCGACACCGCTTTTGGTGCAGCTTTTGTGGCTGTTTTGGTAACAGCGGTACTCTTTTTCACTGCCGTGGATTTGTTATTGTCTTTTGCTTGTTTCGTTGCCATCTTAATTCTCCTCCAATCTTTGTTTTTCTAACTTCTTGATTTGCATCGTCAATTTTTGAACTTCCGCAATATCTTGCTTGGCTTTTTCGCGTTTTTGCTTCAAACCGGCAATCCGTAGTGTAATCAAACACTGCTTCCAATCCCTTGCTTGTTCTTGCGGTGTTAACGAAGTATCATCAACCACCCGCAACGGTGCAATTTCTTGCAATTCTTTTTCATCTAATTTATCATCAATTTCGTTCAATTTCAAGTTCTCTGTAAAAATTTTTTGATAAATTTGATTGGTAAAGGTAATTTCATTTGGGTCAACATCGGAATCAATTATCGCATAGGGTTGATTATGTAAAATACCTTTCACGACCGTTTGCTCAGCATCAATAATTCCGCCTGCCTTTGTTTTACTTGCAACCGCTATCTTGTGGTTGTTATGTGCATGATTATCACTAGATATTGTGTTTTTCGCTTGTTTTGGCGCCACGCGTAAGTCAATCGTATTACGCACTACTTCTTTTTCAACACCAAGTGTGTCCGCAATATCTTTCAAGTACAATTCCCGTTCCGCGGGACTGGGAATGCCAATCAACAACTCTACCACTTGGTTTAAGTATTTCGTTTTGCCGACCTTATCACTTAAATCACTGTGTTTTTTGATGTAGTCCAACTTAAATTCCAAACCGCCGATGCTATTCTCAATCATTTTTTGCATTGCTTCTGCACCATGTGCTTGCAAAAACTCATCGGGGTCTTGTCCGTTTGGTAAAATAATGACTTTAACCGTCAAACCCGCATCTTGCAACGTATCAATTGACTTCAAAGTTGCATTCTGCCCCGCATTATCACCATCTAAACACAAATAAACAATTTGCCCAAAACGGGTCATCACACTCGCATGGAATTTAGTTAAAGCCGTTCCCATGCAAGCCACAGTATTCACAAAACCGTGTTTAATCATGGCAATTTCATCAACATTCCCCTCGACCACAATCAAACCAGTGGTATGCTTACCGCGGGTTAAATTTTTCATCACGTCAACACCGTAAACGATATTACTTTTGTTAAAGACCGCAG
This sequence comes from uncultured Prevotella sp., assembly GCA_964638195.1. GTDB lineage: Bacteria > Bacillota > Clostridia > Christensenellales > UBA1242 > RGIG8050. The sequence goes on from CAZXAV010000106.1 coordinate 1,787, forward strand.
TTTCGGCAGTATTTTTGTATTTAGCAATGTTATCGTCTTTTTTCATGGTACGCCCAGTAAAGCCAATGCAATTACCGTATACATCGTGAATCGCAAATGTGATGCGTTCAAACTGAGCGTCCCATACGCGTTTGCCATTCTCGCCCGCCGCCACAATTCCGGCATCACGCATCGTTTGTTCACTGATACCGTGTTGTTTTAATTCGTCTACCACCCCTTGCCAACTATCACTGTAACCGATGTGGAACATTTTAATCAACTCATCATCAATTCCACGTTGGTGCAAATAATTCAAAGCACTTTGGTTTTGCGGCAAATACAAGTTGCGACAATAAAAATCACGCGCCATCATCAAGGCTTGGTATAACCGTTCCCGTTTTTGACGTGCTTGCAACCATGCCCCATTGTCAGCCGTTTGTGGAATTTCGATATTGGCTTTTTTTGCCAACATCGCCACCGCTTCCGGGTACGATAGGTTTTCCATTTTCATCACCAGTTTGAAAACATTTCCGCTTTCATGGCAACCGTAACAATAATAAAATTGCTTTGGCGAACTGATGGCAAAACTGGGTGTTTTTTCACTGTGAAAAGGACAGCATGCCCAAAAATCTTGCCCCTTTTGTCGTAAAGGCAAATAATTACGGGCAATTTCCACAATATTACTGGCATTACGGACACGATCAATAAATTCGGGTGGATAGCCTTTGTTTTGTATCATGCTTATATATACGATAAAAATG
>CAZXAV010000107.1:0-2413 GCA_964638195.1 uncultured Prevotella sp.
TTTTCCCCCCCCCCCCCCGTTTTTTGTCAACAAAAAATCCAAAAAAAGTCGGCATATCACCGACTTTTTAATCAAATACTTAATTGTGCCCTTATAATTCGCGACCGCTGTCTTTGGTCAAATCCGCCTTAGTGGCAATGTTTGGTTGGCTTAATTTGGTTGATTTTTTCGCCGCTTGCATTTTGGCTTGACTACGAACAACGCTGTCGTAAAGGTGGTCAATCACAGCATTGGCAGTTTCGTCTTTGGCATGGTAAACTTTCAACGGTTTAATCAAATCCGAAAGCATGGATGCCGCATTGTCGATTGCGGTCATGACACCCGTCTCGGCTTCCCAACGCGGCGAAAACACCGCAAGCTCACTTTCAACGGATGGCTTCTCACTCACATGACCCGATTTGGAAGCAAATTCGCCTTTCATGCTAATGCGCCCCAATTTTTTGCCGTCGCGGTAAGTCAAATCCACCACCCCATTGTCCACGTAGCGCGAATGTCCACGGGCGCGGTGTTTAGCATCCACCGTAAAATGAACATCAGCACCAATTTGCCCTTCACGGGTTGCTTCGTGATACATGCCCAATGCACTGGGACGGGGGCACGACTTGGTCATATACTTCACATTTTCAAATTGATTGGTTTCTTCCAAGATGGCTTCCACCTTTTGTCGACTGGTTAATGTTTGTTCCATAACTGATATGTTACCATAAACACCCACCAAAATGCAAGACCCCCAACAAAAAAGTCGGCAACAAACCGACCCCTTGCCTTAAAACTTAATGATGTGATTACATTTCACGAACGCTGTCTTTGGTCAAATCCACCTTGGTTGCGATGTTCAGTTTGCTGAACTTGGTTGGTTTTTCCGCCGCTTGCATTTTGGCTTTGCTGAGTGTCATCGTGCCATAAATCCGACTAATCACCGCATCGGGAGTTTCGTCGGGGGTATGGTAAACTTTTAATTCATTGACTTTTTCATTTGCCACAGTCATGACCCCATTAGTGCGTTTCCACGTTTCTTCTTTGGTTTCGGTGCGGGTAATCACACCGTCGCGTTCTTTCCACGCGGACGAAACCACTTCAATTTTCTTGCTGTTCTTGATATCAAAACCGTTGTCCGTCCTAATCAAACCAAGGTTTGCGCCGTTGGATTTCAAATCAATGTTGGTGTACGATTGATAATCACTATCCCCACGGGGACACACGCGGTCACCAGTAAAAGTAACATCCGCACCAATTTTGCCATTAAAACTATACCAATCGTAGCCAAAATTGCTATGACTTTCCTTTTCTTTTTCCATGGTTTTTTCGATTTCCGACAAGACAGCTACCAGTTTTTGTTGATTTGTCATTGTGTCTTTTTGTTCCATAATTGTCGATTATAGCACAAGCCCAACCGCATTTCAACAACAAACAAAAAAAATTTCGGCTTAAACCAATTGTTCTAAATTCAGTAATTCATTTTTTTTGTTAAAAGTTAATTTCAACAAACACGGTGACTTGATGTCCAGAATTGTATTCTGGTAAACCAGTTGGGCATCGTCATTGACCGCACACCAATTTAACAAGAAAAATTTAATTGCACCGCCGTGGCTGACCACCGCCACTTTTTTGCCCGCATAGTCTTGCAATACTCTGTCAAAAAAGCGGTTCATGCGTTCTTTGGTTTGTTCCGCGCTTTCGCCGTCCGACGTTCTAAATGTCGTATCCAAAAGTTGTGCTTGCGCAGGGTCACCCGTGGCTTTGCCTTGCATAAACGCCGCCAATTCTTTCAAGTTGCCCAATTTCCTTTCGCTAAGGTCTTGGTCCAAATCGTACGCCAAATGGTTGACCGCAGCAATGTATTTAGCCGTGGCTTTGGCGCGCACGTAACTGCTGGACCAAACCGCCGCCAATTTTTTCAATTCTTTATTTTTACTTAACGCTTTGGCTTGGGCTTCACCTTCCACCGACAAAATTTCTTTTTCGTCAATCAACTGTGGCTGCTCGTCCGTATTCCGCACCCCGATTTCCCCCACCGCTTCCGCATGCCGAATTAAATAAATCACCGTGTTTTTCATCGAATGATTAAAGTTTACCTTAGATTTTGGATTTTGCCAAAAAATTTTCAATTACATTTCGCGGATGGGTTCGGGTTGTTTAGTTTGTTTGGGTTGTTTAGGTTGTAGTGGTTGCAGGTCAGCAAATCGGTTAATCACACCGAAAAAAGATAGACCAGTAATCTCCATAATTGTTGACATCGGTGCGTTAACACAACCATCTTTATCCTTCATTGCGTAAATTGTCTGAGTTAATTGATCCGAATCAAGTTCTTTATCATGATTAGCCTTATTATGCGCCCACATCCTAATAAAAGCATCGTCGATTTTCACCTTAACCATTGAACTTGGTTTCAAAACTTCGATTTTTGTTATTT
>CAZXAV010000108.1:0-2381 GCA_964638195.1 uncultured Prevotella sp.
TTTTAACACGCAACAGGCTTGCCAAACGCAGATTTAATATTATACTTTTTTAAGTGCCACGTGTCAACACTTATTCTTGAATTTGACGTAGTTGATGTTTCAATGCCGCCGCCACAGCACCAGCCAACACTGCCCCGGTAAATAAGACAACCGCAACAATAAAATATGGTAACGATTTTTTATTTAAGATTCCACTGCCCGTATTAAACAACACAGAATGATCGGTCGCCACCAAATTATGATACTTATTTTGTAAATTGGTGAGCGCTGAACTAACCTTAGCTACTGTCACCAAATCATCAGCATCCGCGACAATCGTGGCATCAATCCACAGTCGGTTGTACCCATCAGCTTGATAATCTTTACCATCCAAATCACGGCAAACCGAAACCCAAGTATTCAAACGCACCAAATCATTTGCCAAAGTAACTTCCCGTAAATTAGCACGTGCATCTGCCAATGCCTCACGAACAACTGAAATTGATAAATTATGTGCGGTAACTTGCTGTGCCGCCGCCAAGCAATCTTGTAATTTTTCCCAACTTTCTCGCGTGTAATCTTCGCGATTGAGTTTTTTACAAGCGGTAATTTCCGCATCAAGTAGACTACCTTCTCCGACATTCGCCACTAACCTTTCAAACCGATCACGCAAATCACGCCACACCAATTTTCCAGTTTCTTCTTCGGAGAACTTATCATGAATTGATACTAAAATCTCTGCAGTCTTTGCCATCTCATCAATTTGTTGCACCAATTCTTTGTCGTTTCCATCCACCAAATCAAGCACACCCAATTGGTTAATGGCATCAACTAAATTTTGTAAACCAACCCACCAATCGGTACTTTCCAAAATCTTTGCATCATTCGTTTTAATTTGCTTAACAGCATCTTGTAAGGCTTGGGCTAGCGTGCTTACTTCATCGGCAAATGCATGCGTACTGTCCTTAATTTTGTCCGCCCGATAATAAAGGGTCTTAAAACTTTCCCAGAAATCAATGGTGAATTTGATCCGTACATCTGGGTCCTTCAAATATGTTTCCGCATCGGTTAATACCGCTTTCAGCGCAATCATGGAATCCGCATCGGCAAAATCATCATACTTTGCTTCATAACCAACAACCGTATTATCCGACAATTCTTTCCAATCAATAAACGGAGTTGCGGATTCAACATCAGCGAATAAATCTTCGTATTTTGGACGAACTAATGTGCCATTGGCATCGCGGTAGATATAAGCCGTCGCGGTAATATTTCCTTCCGCCTTGAACGTTACCAACTGGGCTTCGGTATAGACTGGCACTGTGGTCAACCAACCAGATGGTTTCGTTGCGGCATCGGTACAAATTGATTTATTCTCAAAACTATTAGCCCCAACAGTTACCACGGTTGACGGCACATACAAATTATCGGCGGCACGACTTCCCCATGCCCAGTCCATGATTGCGGTGACGCCGTCGGGAACTTTCGCCCCGCGACCACCCAACACCACTGTGTTATCAGTAGCGGTCAATAAACAGCCACCTTGCACATGATAAGCAGGATTGGTTTCCGTAATCACAAAATCGGTCAACCCCGTCAAGTCAGCCAAAACTTGTCGCGTGTTATCGGTTAAACGGACATCATCCGCCAATTGCAAAGTTGTCACATTCAAACAATCGGCAAAACAATCCGCGCCTAAAATTCCGTTGCTATCCAATTCAATTGCTTCCAAAGCCACACAACCTTGGAACGCGCCATTTTGTACAAACTGCACACTGGACGGAAGTTTGATTGCCGTCAACGCAACACAGTTTTTGAAAGCATATGCTTCAATCCGTGCAATACCTTGCCCCAAGTCCACTTGCGTTAAAGCCGTACATCCCGCAAAAGCACCCTTTTTATTTTCGGCATCACCCATGATTTTGGTCACACTGTCGGGAATGGTGACCTTCGTCAAAGTGCGGTGATTGGTAAAAGCATTTTTCGCCACAGTCGTAACAGGATAATTTTTACCACCATAATTAACATTGGCGGGAATTTCACAAGTCGTTGCTTCGTTGTCCGCATATTTAACAATGGTAACTACCCCATCATCCAAGGTGTAATAAAACTTGCCCGCTTCATCCCAATGGTAATCGTTAGTATCGTCGTGCCCGAGAACCACAAAGATGCAAAGCCCCACGACCAAGACCAACAACACAGCCGATAGGAAAACCAAAAAGCGCATGACCGTAGCAGTGTTGCTTTTGATGTAAATTTTGTGTGGGCTTTCGTTCAACACTTCCATGGCCACCCCTTAGACGTAAAAGATTTTCATGTTCAGCATGAATGAAATTGCTTGAATTAAATAAGACAAATTGATGTGGATATTTTTAGGAGTACAATCAATCACAACATTATCC
>CAZXAV010000109.1:0-2377 GCA_964638195.1 uncultured Prevotella sp.
AGTTCTTCGATGGTCAAATTTTTATTGGTAAAGATACAAATATCACTCGCCACACTCATGGCTTCTTTGGCAATTTCTTTGGCAGACATCTTGGTGTTCTTTAACAAGGCTTTGGCTGCCGATAAAGCATAATTGCCACCGCTACCAACCGCAACACAACCACCATCGGGTTCAATCACGTTACCATCACCGCTGATTAACAAAACACGGTCTTTATCGGCAACAATCATCATGGCTTCCAATTTTCCAAGTGCCCGGTCGGTACGCCAACTTTGTGCCAATTCCACAGCCGAACGCAACAAATTACCCGAATGTTTTTGCAACATCTCTTCAAATTTATTGCACAAAGTAAACGCATCGGCAACTGAACCTGCGAAACCTGCCACAACTTTGTCGTTATACAAACGACGAACTTTGACCGCATTACCTTTTAAGATTACCGATTCACCGGCAGTAACTTGACCGTCACCCGCCACAACTGTTTTGTTATCACGTTTAACGGCAATAATTGTTGTTCCATGTAATTCCATATTTTAATCCTCCTATTGACAATTACGATTACTACATTTTACTACATCTTTAATTTTTACCAAAGGACTTTTACATTTTGGGCACAGTTCGCCCGTTGGTTCATCAAAGGCAATAAAATCACAATTCGGATAGCCCGAACAACCGTAGAAAGTTTTACCTTTTTTACTGCGGCGTTTGTAAATATCATTACCACATTTCGGGCACTTGCAAACGGGCTTAGCAAATGGTTTCGTAGTTTTACATTCGGGATAACCACTGCATGCCAAAAACTTACCATAACGACCTTCACGGATTAACATGACCTTGCCGCAATTCGGGCAATGTTCATCACTTTCAACTGGTTTGATACGGTTTTCCGCACCATCGTTAGCACGGACTTCGTCAATCACTTTAATGAACGGTTGGTAGAAATTATCCACCACACCGACCCAATCAATGCCGTTTGCCGCGATGTCATCCAGTTTATCTTCCATATCTGCGGTAAAACCAGTATTCATGATTTCGGGGAAATATTTTATCAACCAGTCCACCACCACACAACCAAGTTCGGTTGGCTTCAAGGCTTTACCTTCTTTTTCAATGTACAAACGCGCAAATAACGTGGCAACCGTTGGTGTGTATGTCGCGGGACGACCGATTCCTTTTTCTTCCATGGCTTTAACCAAGGTTGCTTCGGTATATCGTGCCGGTGGTTGCGTGAATTTTTGTACGTATTCCAATTTAAGGAATTTCAATTGGTCACCAACATTGATTTCTGGCAAAATGCCTGCGTTTTCACCCGCGTCGTCATCTCCATCTTTTTCGGGTTCTTCCTTGGTTTTGCTACCACCATAGACCGCCAGCCAACCATCAAATAACGGCGTACGTCCCGTTACGCGGAACGTGTATTGATTTGCATCAATATCCACACGCACACTGTTAAAGGTGGCTTCGGACATTTGTGAAGCAATAAAGCGGTTATAAATCAAACGATAAAGTTTGGCTTCGTCGGGTTTGCAATATTTATCGGCTTCGTCGGGCGTAATCTCCAAATGCGTTGGTCGAATTGCTTCGTGGGCATCTTGTGCCGATTTTTTAGTTTTATAGAAATTTGGAGTTGCTGGAACGAAATCTGCTCCATATTTTTGTGTAATAAATTCTTTCGCTGCGGCTTGGGCTTCTGCCGAAACACGCACACTGTCGGTACGAATATAAGTCACCAATGCCGTCATACCACGTTCGCCCATATGCACACCTTGATACAGTGTTTGCGCCGCCATGGTCGTACGTTTTAACGACAAACCTAATTTAGCACCCGCATCTTGTTGCATTGAACTGGTGGTAAAAGGTGCCGGCGCATGACGTTTGGTAATTGTTTTCTTAACGTCTTTCGCAATGTAATTCGCACCTTGCAAAGCGGCAACAATTTGTTGAACTTGTACTTCACTGCCCGGTTTCAAACGTTTGCCGTCTGGACCATAATACAATGCGGCACGGAACTTCAATTTGTCTTTTTCTAAATGTGCCCAAAAGTCCCAATATTCTTCGGGTTTGAAATTTTGGATTTCGCGTTCACGTTCCACCACTAATTTCAATGTCACACTTTGGACACGCCCAGCCGATAAGCCCGATTTAATTTTTTTCGACAAAACTGGTGACAATTTGTAACCGACCAAACGATCCAACACGCGGCGGGTTTGTTGTGCGTAAACCAAATTCATATCAATTGGTCGTGGTTTGGTTAAGGCTTGGTTAATCGCGTTTTTGGTAATTTCGTTAAACTCAATGCGGTTTGCTTGTGCTGGGTCAATTCCTAAAATATAGGTCAAATGATAAGCAATGGCTTCCCCTTCACGGTCCGGGTCGG
>CAZXAV010000110.1:0-2331 GCA_964638195.1 uncultured Prevotella sp.
CCACCGACTATGGTGATATTGACATTGCGGACTTAATCGAAAAAGAAGACGTCGCGGTGTCGATGACCCACTGTGGTTACATCAAACGTTTGCCGTTGACCGAATACAAAGCCCAACGTCGTGGCGGTAAAGGCTCGAACACCCACACCACCAAGGAAGAAGACTTTGTGGAACGCATGTTCGTCACCAACACGCACCATGACTTGTTGTTCTTTACCAATTTGGGTAAAGTCTACCGTATCAAGGCGTTTGAAGTCCCCGAAGCCACCAAAGGCTCGAAAGGACGTGCGATTGTCAACTTGCTGCAACTTTCCAACGAAGAAAGTGTCGCGGCGGTCATTCCAATGGAAGATTACGACATCGGGCACATCATGTTGGCAACGGGCTACGGCATGATTAAGAAAACTAAGTGCGAAGAATTTGCGCGCATTGCCCGTACGGGTAAGATTGCGATTGGCTTGAACGAAGGTGACCAATTGATTGCGGCGGCACACACGACGGGTGCGGACGAAATTATCATGGCATCCAGTTCGGGTAAATGTATCCGTTTCAGCGAAGAAGACGTGCGTCCAATGGGACGTGGGGCAGCCGGTGTTAAGAGTATGAACATCGACCGCGAAACCGAAACCATCGTGGACATGAGTGTGATTGAACCCGGTTGCGAAATCTTGACCGTGTCGGCTAACGGCTACGGCAAACGCAGTGACCCCGACGATTACCGTTTGCAATCGCGTGCGGGTAAAGGTATCAAAGCGGGTATCTTCAACGAAAAGACGGGACCGTTGGTCAACTTGAAACAAGTCCGTGCGGAACAAGACATTATGTTGATTGGTGACAACGGCACAATGATTCGTACCAAAGCCAGTTACATTTCTAAGATTAGCCGTGACACCCAAGGCGTGCGCATTATGCGTGTCGGCGAAGGGGCGAAGATTGTGGCGGTGGCGGTGGCTGAACCACAAGAAGAAGACGAAGACGGCGAAGGCGACGGCGCTGCCGAATAATAATAATTGAAAGGTAAAACCAAAATGAAACCCTATGATTTTCGGGCGATTGAGAAGAAGTGGCAAGACGTTTGGGTGAAAGAAAAACGCTTTGCGACCAAAGACCATGTGGCGGGCAAAGAAAACGTCTATGTTTTGATTGAATGGCCGTATCCCAGTGGCAAAGGTCTGCACGTCGGACACATGCGCAGTTATACGGCAATGGATACTTTGGCACGCCGTTTGCGTTTGCAAGGCAAAAACGTGTTGTTCCCCATGGGCATTGACGCGTTTGGTTTGGAAGCAGAACGCACCGCAATTCGGGAACACATTCCACCGCAAGAAGTGGTGAAACGCAACACCGCGGTTTTTTGTGAACAATTACAACGGGTGGGTTTGTCGATTGACTGGTCGCGTTTTGTTTCCAGTTGCGACCCCGCATACTACAAATGGACACAATGGCAATTTTTACAGTTTTTCAAAAAGGGCATTGCTTACAAAGGCACTGCCGATGTGAATTACTGCCCGAATTGCGGAATTTTAGCCAACGAAGAAGTGGAAAACGGCACGTGTTGTCAATGCCACGCGGAAACCACGCAAAAAACGATTCCGCAGTGGATGATGAAGATGACCGCTTATGCCGACCGCTTGATTGACGATTTACAAGAAACCGATTATTTGCCACACATTAAAACCACGCAAATCAACTATATCGGACGCAGTCACGGGGTCGAAGTCGACTTCCAAATTAAACAAGGCGGTCAAATCAAAATTTACACGACTTGCATTGAAACGATTTTTGGTTGTACGTTCGTGGTGTTAGCGCCCGAACACCCCTTGTTGGCGAAATTACAACCGCAAATTAAAAATTGGGACGCGGTGCAAAAATACCGTCAAGCCGCCGCGCGCAAAAGTGAATTTGAACGCACTCAACTGGTGAAAGATAAAACGGGTTGCTGTCTGGACGGCATTACCGCAATTAACCCGTCGAACGGTCGCGAAGTCCCCGTTTACCTTGCCGACTTCGTGTTGGCAAATTACGGCACGGGCGCGGTCATGGCGGTGCCGACCCACGACCAACGCGATTACGAATTTGCCCAAAAACACAAGATTCCCATGATTCAAGTCATTGACGGCAAGTTGGACGGTGCGGCTTTGGAAAAAGACGTGTATCTTGCCAAGAATGCGAAACTCATCAATTCGGAACAATTTACGGGTCAAACCGTCAAAGACGCGAAAACGAACATCACCAAATGGTTAGCCGACAAAGGCGTCGCACGGGAAACCAAACAATACAAAATGCACGATTGGGTGTTTGCCCGTCAACGTTACTGGGGCGAACCAATTC
>CAZXAV010000111.1:0-2324 GCA_964638195.1 uncultured Prevotella sp.
CGTTCGATTACGACAAATTCATTACTTTGAGCGAAGCACGCGAAATCAAAAAGACCGTTAAAGTCGGTGACGTGTTGGAACAAGAAGAGAACCCCAAGGACTTCGGTCGTGTGGCAGCGGTAGCGGTGAAACAAGTGTTGAACCAAAAAATTAAAGAACGTAACCGCAATGCGGCATTGCAAGAAATGTCCACTCGTGAAGATAAAATTGTGACCGCGAAAGTCAACCGTTACGAAGGCGGCAAATATTTCTTGGAAATCCCCGGCAGCACTTTGGAAGGTATCTTGGACGAACGCAACAATTTCCCCGGACAAACGTTCAAAATTGGTGACTTCGTGAAAGTTTACGTTCCCAAAATTAAAGACATTGGTTACACGAACGACGTCTTTGTGACGCGTACTCGTCCCGAATTTGTCAAAGTCTTGTTCATGTTGGAAGTGCCCGAAATTGAAAAAGGCGAAATCGAAATTAAAGCCGTGGCGCGTGAAGCCGGTTACCGTACCAAAATTGCGGTGGCTTCCATGATTGCGAACATTGACCCAATCGGTGCGTGTGTTGGTGCAAAAGGCGCACGGATTAACGCGATCTTGGACGAAATCCGTCCCGAAAAAGTGGACATCATTCCTTGGAGCGAAGACCCGTTGGAATTTATCGCATCGGCTTTATCTCCCGCAACTGTGTTGCGTGTTGAAGCCAACGAAGAAGAAAAACGCGCTCGCGTAGTTGTTCCGAACGATAAATTGTCTTTGGCAATTGGTAAAGCCGGTATGAACGTCCGTTTGGCGGCGAAGTTGACGGGTTGGAAAATCGACGTCAAGAGCGAAGAAAAAGCCAACGCGGAAGATGCGGCTTACATTGAGGAATTTACACTCGGTGGCGAATAAGACTGCACATAGCGTTTCCCGGATTTGTTGTGTTTGCCGAAAATTACAACCGATTACCAATATGACCCGTGTGGTACGTGTGGACGGAAAATTTTTGGTGCAAGGCAGTAAGCGTTTGAACGGACGCGGGGCACATATCTGCCCGTCGTGTTTGTCCAGTCCTAATTTGCAAAAAAGTTTGTGCCGCAGTTTCAAAACACCATTACCGAATGAACTGTTTCAGCAGTTGACGGGAAAGTGATTGCGACCATTGGCAATTTGCGATACTATTAAAGTAACAATGAACAAAGTTTTGATTTTAATGGCGGAACGGACGGGGACAGGGCACAAGTCCGCCGCCAACGCGTTGGAACGTCGTTTGACCGCACTCGGTTGTACCGTGAAACAAGTTAATTGTTTTCCGCTCATGGGCAAACTGGGCGAGAAAATGGAAAACTCGTATATTCCCATGACCACCAAACATCCGTTAGTTTGGAAAATGTCGCATGGTGCTTCCCAAATTTTTACCAACATTGTGCATGATTGGATTTATCACCATTCTAAAAAAGGCTTGTTGCGTGAAATCAATGCGTTCCAACCCGATGTGATTATTTCGGTGCATTGTATGTTTACCAAAGCCGTTTCGCGGTTGTTGCGAAAAAATCATTTGTCGATTCCGTTTTTGGTCGACGTAATCGACTTGGTTAATCCGCCCAAAGTCTGGCGTGACCGTCGGGCGGACATGACCTTTGTGCCCACGGAAGCGGTGCGCGAACAATACTTGCGTTTGGGGTTCAAACCAGAGCAGTTGATGGTTTCGGGTTTCCCAATTCGCGAAGATATTGTGCCACCGACCACCCCAAAAACTTTGACCGACAAAGTCCACATTTTAATGGTTAATCCGTCAATCAATTTGCCGAAGAATCTGGTTTTTGCCCGTGAACTTTGCCAAATTGACCGCGCCGAAATTAAATTCGTTTGTGGTCGCGATGAGCGTTTATACGCAGCATTGAATCGTGCCAAGGAACGCGACCCGCTATTGGGTAAACTTGAAGTGTTGGGCTTTGTTGCCAACATGCCCGAACTGTTGAATTGGGCGCAAATTTTGTTGACCAAAGCCGGTCCTAATATGTTGTTGGAAGGCACGCGCAGCGGTACAGCGGTGGTGGTCACGGGGCATATCCCCGGTCAAGAAGCCAAAAACTACCAATACATTACCATCAATGAATGTGGTGCACGTTGCGAAAATCCGTATCGAATTCGGGCGTTGGTGCAAAATTGGTTGGATACGGGCAAGTTGCCACAATACTTGGCGAACGCTTTGCACGCGGGTGGTAATGACGGTGCTAAAATTATTGCCGATTATATATTTGATATTTGCCGTAAATCTGTGTTATAATGCAACACACGGAAGGGTGTCAGAGTGGTCGAATGTACCTGTCTCGAAAACAGGTGTGCCGC
>CAZXAV010000112.1:0-2320 GCA_964638195.1 uncultured Prevotella sp.
TGGTTACCGTTTTTTGGGAAACGACCGAACCGTGTTCCAACACCACTAACACCGCACACCGCGGTGTTTTTTTATGCCAAAGAATCTTTGAACTTTTTGCTTGCCTTAAATACGGGTTTAGTTTTGGCTTTGATTTTAATTGATTCGCCCGTCAGCGGGTTACGCCCTTTGCGTGCCGGGGTCTTTTTGATTTGAAATTTGCCGATGTCCAAAACAACTTCATCCCCGCTTTTAACACCATCCACAATTTGGTTTTCCAACCAAGAAACCATGTTCTTGGCATCTTTTTTACTCGTGCCGAATTCCGCACTGAATTCCATGATTAAATCACTTTTTCGCATATCTTTGTTATTTCCGTTGCACGAATAATTTAATCATCACACCGCCACTAACGACCAAAGCCACCCCGTAACACAACAGATTGGAAATGCTGACCGCCATAATCCCCAACGGCTTTAACGCAAAAATTTCAAACACAATTTTTACGATGCCACCGCCCACCAACGCCCACATCGGAATGCGTTCGTGGTCAATGCCTTGCAAGATACTGCCGACCACTTGGGTCAAGCCAATCAAAATCACCGCCCAACTTTCAATCCGCAACAACAAGATGCCGATAGCCAATTCTTCGGGGCGGTCGGCAAAGGCGCGTCGGTACAACAACGTCAAAATGAATTTCGGAAATACGCATAACCCAATTGCCACCGCAGTCCCGAACAACAAAATAATGCCGAGCGCGGTCCATGCTTTACGGCGCATGATTGTGGTATCACCTTGCTTGAATGCCCGTGCCACCATGGGTAACATCACGGTCGCAATTGCCACCCCCACCACACTGGGTAAATTGATTAAAGTGTGTACTGCCCCCGTCGCAATCCCATATAATTCGGTGGCTTGCGCGACTCCGTTGCGTTTTAACGCATTGACGATGTAGAAACTATCAAACAATTGCACCAACGGAAAAGCTAACGACATCACCATAATCGGCGCCGCAATCGCAAAAATTCGTCGTATCACTTGCCACGACAACAACGACCAGATGCTGTGTTGTGGTTCGTCGTCGGCTGTTTGTGTTTTTTTTGCCAACCGCGCACGCACCGCATAAACGATGGCAAGCATAATTGCCGCCACCAATTCGGACACCGCCACCGCCAAAATTGCACCGAACACCGCCCACAAAATGCTGTAACGAATCAGCCAAAAGGCTAACCCCAAACCCACCGCGACTTTAACCCCTTGCTCCACAATTTGGGAAACTGCGGTCGGCACCATGTTATTCAGACCTTGGAAGTAACCACGGTAAGCGGAAATCACGCAGACGAACCACACCGCGGGGGCAATTGCCAAATACAACGGCCAAATTTCGGGTTTGCCTTGCCATTGTGCAATCGGACGTGCCAAAGCCAAAAATGCCACGGTAATCACCGCCCCTAACACCATCAACGCCACCAAAGCATTGACAAAGATTTGTTTAGTTTGTTGACGGTCATCCCGTACCCGTGCAATCATTTTGGATAGCGCGACGGGGATACCGGCTGACGAAACAATTAACAGTAAGGAATACAGCGGAAAAACCAACTGGTATAACCCAATCCCATAATTCCCCACAATGTTGGATAACGGTATGCGAAACAAGACCCCCAGTAAACGGCAAAGCACACCTGCTACACTGAGAATCAATGCCCCTTTGACCAGCCCTTTTTTCGCCACAAATTCAGTATGTGTGAAAAAGGTAATTTTTAATGCATAATCTTGCCGCGGTTACGTAAACGCTTGCCGTGGTCCAGTTCAATTTTACGAATTCGCAAATTGGACGGCGTAACTTCCAACAATTCGTCTTCGTTGATAAATTCCAACGCTTCTTCCAAGGTAAATACCAACGGCGGAGTCAAACGCAAGGCTTCATCACTGCTCTTTGAACGCATGTTGGTCAATTCTTTTTTCTTACAAACGTTGACGGTGATGTCGTCACCCGCCGGATTTGAACCTACCACCATCCCACCATAAACGGTTACCCCCGCACCGATAAACATCGTGCCGCGGTTTTGGGCATTGTACAAACCATAAGCGTTACTTTCGCCGTCTTCAAACGCAATCAGACTGCCCGATTGACGGGTTGCGATGTCACCTTTGTAATAGTCGTAACCATTACTAATAGTGTTCAAAATGCCTTCACCTTTGGTGTCGGTCAACAATTCGCTTTTGTAACCGAACAAGCCACGGGCGGGCACGATAAATTCCAATTTCAATCGGCTGCCGTGTGGAGTCATGCCCAACAATTCTGCGCGACGAGTACCCATTTTTTCCATGACCGCACCCA
>CAZXAV010000113.1:0-2309 GCA_964638195.1 uncultured Prevotella sp.
ACGTTACATCGACGCGTCGGAGAAACGTTACCGCCAACGTTACGCACGGGAACAACGGCAGGGCGGTAAATAAAAATTATTTGGTTTGCGGTGAGTTTTTGTTAGCGGCGCGTTGGTGGAGCTTGTTCATGACGAAGTAGGTTGCCGCGGAGACCAAGAAGATTGCCACGACGCCGACGATTAACATGACGATGGTGTAGGGGAATTGTCCCGCGGACGTACGTAATTTTTCCATGACGCCGATGTCCGACCATAACGCGTTGGTGTAGTTGGCATTGAAGATGTGCGCGCCCGCAATGATAAAGAAATAAAAGATGGTGTGCAAAATGGTGGCTTGGTAGACGTGTTGACGTTGCGGTTGATAAACGTTCAACATTAACATCCAAATCCAGTATGCGACCACACCCATGTGGAAGAAGTACGTATGAAATGAATCAAAACGTTGCCACCAGTCGGAGCACGAATCGTGGATAATCATGTGTGGTGCGGCAAACAGCAAAGCGCTGACCAAGATGCCGCCCGCCAAACTGCAAAAGTACATCAATTGACGGACTTTGCCGCGGGTGAACAAGGCAATCGCGTACCAAACCAAAAAGAAACTGCAAAAGTGCAAAGGAATGTACCAAGTGTTCCAATCACCGCGGACGATGTGGTAAGTTTGTTTAATGACTTCAAAAATTAAAATTGCCGCCGCCAAAACCATCAACGGAATTTGGCGTACCGCGAAAGAAGACTTACGCAGTGTGAAACGGAAAATGACGCCCGTCCCCAAAATGACGAAGAGCGCCACGAAGATACCAATGAAATCCGCTTGTGTGTACCCCATAAGTTTTACCTATGTAGTCTAGCAAATTTTAGTGCTTTTTGCAAGGAGTATCCCAATTTTCTGGGGGGTTACTTTTCGCTGGTTCCGATCACTTTGCCGTCGTGACCGACCACCACAAAGTAGCGGTTGCCGTTTTCGGTGACGAAAGAGACGAACCAGTACGGCGTGTTGACGGTGCTGTTATCGCACAAAATTTTGGTTGAACTTTCCATGCGGGTGTCGGCGGACAAAACGCCGTCCAAGGCTTGGCACGCGATTTCCAACGCACTTTCCCAAGTAATGGATTCTTCGGGCATCACGTTCGACAAAGTCACACTGCCAATGGTTTCGCCGTTGGCTTGGAAAGTCACGCTGACGTTGGCGTTGGCGTCCAAGGCGTTTTCCAAATCACCCGCGTAGTTGTTGCCGTAAGGATTTTTTTCCAACACCAAGGTGACGGGTTCTTGGTCATTGATTTGAATCAAAGTGGTGATGCAACCGTTGTAAACAATTTTGTCGTTGGTGGGTTCGACGGATAACACGGTGAAGGCTACCGTGGCGGTCGCAATGCCGTCGGCTTTGTAATCGGTTTCGCGAATGCCGCTGTACAGTTGGACGTTGCCAATCGTGTTATCCGTGCCCGCGGTTTTCAAGTAGAACCGTGCTTCGGCAATGTTTTCCAAAGCCATTTGGTAAGTGTCGTTGCGTTTGAAGTTGACCAGTCCGATAATCGACACGACCGCCGCTAAGACCACGATACTGGTGGCAACCCAAAACTTCTTGTTAAAGATTTTTTTGCTGAATAAATTTTTGAGTTTCATAGCCCATGCATATGGGTGAAGCGGCACAAATATGCAAAATTTGTCGTAATTTATTTCGCGTAATAGGTGAAAGTAATTTCCAACACGTAAGAACCGCACGTAATCCGTAACTTACCACTGGGACGTACCATGTCACCATTTTCGTTTTCGACCAAGGCGGGGGCATCGTCACGAATGTACAAGGTGAACAACCCGTCGTAGTAAGATTTCTCTTGAATGTCCAAAAAGGTTTCCGCGCCGTCGAATAAGGTGAACTTAATCGGGTCAACCAAAGCACGTCCTTCGGTTGTGCCCGTGGACAGGGTAAAGGTTTCGTCTTGGGAAATCGTGCAAGTGTAATTCAGTGGACCAGTACCGTTCAAATTGGATAAGTTGTTAATCATTAAGGTGTTGGGAATCACCGCTTGCGTGACCATGCTTTTTAACAACAGGCTGACAGCCAAAATCACAACCCCCAGTCCCAAAATCACACCCGTGATGATTTTGTACTTCTTGGTCTTGGAAGCCGTAATCAAATCAAACTTTGGTTTTTCCCCCGTTGAAAATTTCCCCATGTCTTCATAGATAGTATGCTGCTAAAATCAAATTTTAGCAAATAGAAATAGATTAGGATGAAAGTGTCGCAACGGGATAAGTTGGTCTACGGCGTGGGCGCGTTCGGGTACGGCAGTGTCAACCAAATG
>CAZXAV010000114.1:0-2298 GCA_964638195.1 uncultured Prevotella sp.
GTTCCAAAAAATCATCAACCTCGTAATTTTTATCCAAATAATTCATTAAACTTTCCCGTCCACGACCAATCAACAACAAAACATCGGTAATGCCTGCCGACTGCAATTCTTGCAAAATGTAATGAATGACGGGCTTGTCACCTAACGGCAACATTTCTTTGGGTACCGCTTTGGTGATTGGTAAAAATCGGGTGGCATATCCGCCCGCGGTGATTACGGCTTTGGTGATTGACGCCATGCCGTTATATATGCAAACAAAAAACACGGCGTTCGCCGTGCTCTTTGTTTGATTAGTCACTTTGATAGTTTTTAGTTCAAAGTATCTGCAACCATCTTGACAATGTTCGGTACAAAAATCAACAAAGCAATCAAAACAATGATACCAATGATCGCATAAATCAATTGTGATTTAGCATTTTTACGTTTGGAATCATCATCCGCGGTAAAGAATTTGAAAGCAATGAAAATTGCCAAAATTACGACACCGGCGGTAAGGATACCCAATGCCGCACTGACAACACCATTGATGGTATTGATGATGCTTGTCAAATCCTCGGTTTTTAGATTTGAACCAGACATTGGTTGAAGACTTTTGAATAGATTCATTTTTATTTTTTCTCCTTTTTTTATTTTTAACTATTTGCAGTTTAGTATACCATCAAAACACTGTCAAACGATTTTCAACATTTTTTTATGATTCCTTAAATTTCAAATAGTTAGCCGAATAGGTCCAGTTACTTTCAGAAGTATACAACTGAATATCGGTGGTATTTTGCACGTAAATCATGGGATCACCCGTGTCACCATACGGTTGATATAAGATTGCCACGGGTAAAGTGATGGTATTCTCTGTTGTGTCATCTTCGGATTCCACCGTGGCTGCGATCGAGATATTGGCAGTCGGACGGTTCGGCGTAATCATATAAATTGTCGTTCCGCTTTGCACGTAAGCGGTATTTTCCGCCACCGCCAATACCGACAATGAATCATTGTTCAATAATTTCGTGTTGTCAAAAATCATCCGCGTACCTTCAATGTTATAACGGTACAAAACACTATTCACCGTACAAAAACGGTTGGCATAAATTTTAATGGTGTCTGATTCTGCCAAGCCCCAACCATCATCACTGGTTTCTGGTTCAGTGTAACTATAATTGTCCATATCGGTTTGGTTGGTAATCACACACAACGATGGTCCTTTGACCGTGGTCGTAGTGTTTTTTACCGTAATCGAATACACGAATTGTGCATCCCCATTTTGTAACGGTGTTACTGCCAAAGGTGTAAACGTCGTACCTTCGGACGCGTTACCGTTACTGGCAATGCAAGTCGGTTCACCACCACTGATGGAACAACGGTATAATTGGTTACCGATAAAGCCATCTTCACGGGCTTTGGTGTAATAAACGTAACCCATCACTCCGCCATAAACTTTGTCCAAAGTTTCGTTCGGGTGATTTTGGGTGCGGTATTGGGTAGCGCTTGGCAAAACGACATTAGATACATCACTGTCTAACGTGGTCACCGCTTTGGTGCGGACATCAATTTTTTTAATTTGGCTGTTTTCCGCCACCAACAAATAAATATTGTCGGTAGAATTTGCCCAAACCGTAAAATTATCTTTGGTCAAATCCGCACTGTCAGACGTGTAAAGCAAAGTATGGTTATTGCCGTCCAAATCAACGCGGAAGAAATCCAAATAATCTGACATCAAATTACCGCGGTTATCGTAACGGTTATGCGGAGAAACATAAATCAAATATTTGCCAAAAACCCACATTGCCGATTGGTCATGACCCGCGATTTTGGGCACAACGGCTTCGATCCCGTTGCCTTTTTTACCAATTTTGTCCCAATCGTTAACACCGACAACCTTGGTGTTGTAACCTTCATCACCTTTTTGTAATTCGATTTTTTCACCCGCATCATTGGTCGAAGTATTATCATATTTATAATCGACAACGGGCTTGCTGTTTTCGATTTTCACACGGAAAATCCCCGTGTTGGGCATTTTACCATTCGCGTAATATTCGTTGTCACCATATTTAATGGTCGACGTTGCCACACTGTCCCCAACGAAATACAAATAGTTATCCACCATAACCGAAGCCGTGCCATTCCCCGACACATAAGCCGCCGCCGGTACGGTCGTAATTCCCGAGCGGAATTTTGGTTGCAAATTTGCCACGATTGCCCAAATAATACCACCCACAGCAACCACCGCCGCCAACGCAATTAAAGCAACTTTTTTCGTAAAAAACTTAGCCCAATTTTTAGCCATATCAACAATTATACCAA
>CAZXAV010000115.1:0-2216 GCA_964638195.1 uncultured Prevotella sp.
TTGATAGAATTTCGATCTGCTGACGTTGTAAATCCGTGGTTAATAGTTGGCGATAATATGGGCTATAAAAAACTTCTCCCATGCCAGCAACAGTCAGTATCTGTGTTTGCTCCAGATACCCCGAACGCAACAATTTTGTGACGATCACGCCAAGTTCTTGACGTGTAGCATCATCTAAGACATAGGGTTCAGTCCGACACGACTTGCAACATAAATTACACGACTTTTCAAAAGTAAGTACCATTGATTTAGGTGCGGTCGGAGTTTGCCATTGGTTAGTTGGCAATGATCTTCCCTTGCCGCAATACCCTTTACACCAACGATTGAAATCACATAAACAATACGAACGGTTTAAGGAAGATAATTTCACAATGCGGGCATAGGTACTATTGTAAATTTCGTTTAATTCTTTATCATGCAATGAGTTACCGAATGGCACTGTAACACTGCAACACCCTTTGAGTTCACCCTTCCACACTACGCGCATGTTAGTTTCCAAACGCGTACACTGGATATTCCTATTTGGTTTTGCTTTTAAGACATAGAGCAATAAGGCCGATGGTTTCAAACGGCGTAAATGTTTCATTTTGTTTTTACGAATTTCTTTACGGTTGACTTTCAAAATTGTTTGACGTGGGGTTGCACATTCTGCATCAAGCGTACGGCAAATATCGTCTAGATATTGGATCTTCCCCGCCACCACACGACCTACCCCACGTCCAACCAGTCCACGGCTTTTCTTTTTGAATTCACACACGTAAATTCGGTAATCACAGTATTGTTCACAATTCTGCTTGGTCAGTTTTTTTGCCAGTGCATAATCTTTAACATCTAACACATATGCGACTTGCTGGCAGATACGCTCGTTACCAACAAATAAAGTTTTCTGCTGTGCTTCTGTGGCTGTTGTCATTCCACTCACAGTTTACAAATTATCCAATTATAAAGTCAAACGGAACGGCATTGCTTTTGTTCTTGTTCGTAACGTTGACGGTAACGTTTTTCTGACGCGTCAATGTAACGTCTGAAACCTTTCAAATCCACAATTGAATCGTTAAAAATTGGATTTTGCAACACACACCACAAGTCGTAATTAAGGTACTGGTTGTCAACAATTAAACATTTGTCGCGATACTCTTCGGCGGTGAAAGTCCCTAAATTGTCGATGCGTTGGAAATTAACGCGATTTACACCTAAGGATTTCCCGAATTGCACGAAAGCAGGCATTTCATGGAAATTATCGCGTTGAACTAAGAAATTCAAAGTAAATTCGTTAATTTGTTTACGATGATGCAAGTCACTGAGCATGGTTAGATTGTGCATTAAATTATCAAAATTGGCACCACGCAGCTTCTGGTAGGTTTCCGCTGTTGCCGCATCCACCGAAATTTGCACATCAATTGATGTGTACTTATTTTCTAACAACCGCCAATTACTTTCGTTAAACAACGTACCATTTGACAAAATTTCAATCTGCTGACGGCGTAAATCCGTGGTCAGTAGTTGACGATAATATGGGCTGTAAAATACTTCACCTGCCCCAGCGGCAACCAATCTTTCTGCTTGTTCTAAATACCCAGACCGTAATAATTTTGCCACAATGGTGTCGACACGTTGGCGTGCAGTATCATCCAAAATATATGGTGCAGTCCGACACGCTTTACAAGATAAATTACACGATCTTTCAAATGTGAGTGCCACCGCTTTGGGGGAAGTTGGCGTTTGCCATTGTTTCGGCATGACTGTTTTTTCTTTTGAGTGATAAGCCTTGCACCAACTATCAAAATTACATAAGCAGTAAGAACGATTCAATGAAGATAATTTAACAATGCGTGCATAGGTACTGTTGTAAATTTCGTCTACTTCCCCATCGCGCATCAAATTACCAAATGATACTACCGCACTACAACAACCTTTAATATCAGCACTTGGAGTAACGCGTAGATTATTTTCCAAAAGTGTACACGTGATATTCTTATTCGGTTTAGCATTTAATACATACAACAATAAGTCAGACGGTTTTAAGCGTCGTAAATATTTCAAATTACCTTTGCGAATTTGTTTCAGTTGTTCCTGTTTCTCACGACGTTTTCGGGCAAGAGCACGTTTATGTCGCATCACAATGTTAGTGCGTAACACCATGTGCCATGCCACACGCAAGGGATGTTTCATTCCACGGATAACCCGACACCATAGTGATGGTTTGGTAGGCATGG
>CAZXAV010000116.1:0-2166 GCA_964638195.1 uncultured Prevotella sp.
ACCTTGGTGTTCAATTTGCGTTCCAAACGCATTTTCATGACGTCCGCGTTCGACAAGGGCAGGGGTCGTCCTTTAGGACCCACGAAACCAGTAATGCCACGGGTGCGGGTAATCGTGTGCCAAATGTCGTCGCCGTAAATCATTTTGACGAAAATGTAGGTCGGCATGGAGTGTTGTGATTTAATCATTTTGGTGCCGTCTTTCTTTTCGGTCATCACGTCTTCAACCGGAATAAAGATTTCCAAAACGCGGTCTTCCAAATGATATTTTTCAATAACTTTTTTCAAGTTGTCTTCCGCGACGGTTTCATAGCCGTTGAAGGTATGCAACACGTACCAACGGGCTTCGCTGTCCCGACGTTGGTTGCCCGCCACTTTTAATTCGGGCGGCATATCGTTCGCCACCATGTCTTGGGCGAAATCTTTGTTATCTGTAATGTTTGTGTTCTCTTCCATAATTCCTCCTTATATGACCGTACAGCCACTGAGACTGCCATTGACTAATAAATAATGTAACAAGCCGAATAAAATCCAGATGCATAACAAGATAATCCCGAACAAAATCACAATCCCTAAGACGATACCCGTGGATTTCATGACTTGCTTGAACGTCGGCCAGTGGACTTTTTTCAATTCACTGCAAATGCTGACGATACTGCGCCACAGCCACTTAAAGAAACGAACCAAAAAGAATGGTTTCTTTTCTTGTTTGTCTTTGGACTTTTCGGCGGCACTCTTCGCTTGCTTGGCTTGTTCTTTGCGCAACAACTTTTCTTGCTTGGCGCGTTCTTTGGCGGCTTGACGCAATTCCTTTGGCGTCATGATGGGTGACGACGTTTCCGCCATCACCGCAGCAGTTTCTTCGTCAACTGCCGCGTTCGCAGCCGCGGGAACAGGGACTTTATTTTGTGCCCGATTGTATTGCTTTTGTGCGTGCCTGCGTTTTGATTTTGAACCCATGCAGCCTCCTTATTTACTTTCTTTGTGTTCCGTGTGTTTGCGGCAGAAACGGCAATATTTCGTTAATGTCTTACGTTCCGGATCGTTCTTTTTGTTTTTCTCCGTATCGTAGTTGCGTTGGTTGCATTCGGTGCAAACTAACACCATTGGAACGCGGTTACCTTTTTTTGATGCCATATTTTCCTTCTCCTTAAAAAAAAGACCCCTTGCGGTCGTCTTATTTATATATAAATAATATATCCTAGCCCCTTGATTGTCAAGCAGATATGTGTTAAAATACCTGCAATGGAAACATCAGTCATTCAATATATGAACGAACACCACATGATTACCACGGGTGATCGTGTCGGTGTCGCGGTGTCGGGCGGCGAAGACAGCATGGCTTTGCTGACCTTCTTAAACGATTTGGCACAAAAGGTTCACTTCCACATTGTGGCGGTGCACGTCAACCACAACATTCGTCGTTCGGCGAACAGTGATGCCCGTTTCGTGAAACAATACTGCGACGAACACTTAATTGAGTTCGCCAAGTACAACGTGGACGCACCCGAATATTCGTCCGCGAACAAAGTCAGTTTAGAAACCGCGGCACGGGTCTTGCGTTACCAAAGTTTTGAAGCCGCGATTAAAAAATACAAATTAAACAAATTCGCGATTGCGCACCATTTGAACGACCAAGCAGAAACCGTGTTAATGCACTTGTTCCGTGGTTGCGGTTTGGACGGGGCTTCGGGTATGGCGCCCGTGCGGGGCGTTTACATTCGTCCGTTCTTGGAAACCAAGAAGACCGATATCATTGCGTACAACTACCGCAACAACATTCCGCACGTAACCGACGACACCAACGAAGATAACGGCTTCCGTCGTAATTATATCCGCAACATGATTATGCCCGAAATTGTCAAGGAATGGCGTGGGGCAGCCGAAAACATTGCGGCGTTTGGCAAGATTGCCGCACGCGACAGCAAATTCATTACGGACCAATGTGACATGAACGGGATTGTCAAAGACGGCAACGTGGTACGCATTCCGTTGAACCGTTTCTATTTGCCCGATTCAATTATTACGCGCATGGTGTATTACGGTTTGGATTTGTTGGGCTTGCGTGCCGACGTCGAAATCAAACACATCAACGCGATTATGACTTTGAGTGCGGACGGCTTGAACGGCGAGAAAGTATCTTTGCCGCACAACGCTTACGCGGTCA
>CAZXAV010000117.1:0-2139 GCA_964638195.1 uncultured Prevotella sp.
TGACGCTAGAATCAGTAAATTCAAACGACATTGAACGCGCTTGTTAAATGACACGACTAAACATATTAACTTTGACAACAAAATCAGCGTATGCTAATCTGCTATTGAACATGGGAACCAGTCATGAAATTGTACAACCATCAAATACCACCAAACGCCCCTTTTGGCGGGGATTATTTAATCTTAAAGTTTTGTTTAATACCGAAATTGTTTGGGCTGGGTTGTTTTCTCAAGACATATATGCCATGCTCCATTGGATTCCAACAGAATATTACCACTCTTCATTTGTCTATTTTAGACGTTGGTTTATCACCCTAGTCTTGCTGTATATTGTATTTTTAACGATTAGTTACTTAGTCAAACGTCCATCGTTAAAATCACTCTATCATAAAAAAATTGCCTATATCGCACTGGCAATTTGGTTTGTTATGAATGTCAGTTGTTACCAATTATTATATTTCAAATACTCTTTTCGTCTGAGAGTATATCTCTTAAAATTACTACACTTATTTGCTTTATACGCTTTAGTTTTAATTATCACACGTTTAATCCAACAACGCCATGATCCAAAAATCAAACAACAACTGATCTTTACTTCAATCTTTAGTGTTATTGGTTGGCTTTTTTTATTACTGACTTACCCGGGTGCATGGAAATTGGACGATATTGGCATTCTTAATCAAGCTGGCAATTATGGTTTATCTCAATGGCAACATATGTTTAGCGGAATTTTTCATATCTTATGTTTACAAACTATTCCGTTTACTTTTGGGGTAATTTTCATTCAAGTGCTTTTGAATGCCATGCTGTTTGGCTACTGTGTTGTTGCATTGGCGAACATTTTTTCCAAATCTTTCCGTCAAATCCTAATCTTGGAAATTATTTTATCTTTTGCATTTGTTTTACCACCAGTCCTTAACTACACGTTATCGGGATTCCGAATAGGAATTTATCAATTTTTGGAATTGTATTTATTGACAAGATTGATTGTACTATTTTATCACAAAGAACATAAAGTTTCGTGGTTAAATCTTATCGAAATTACTTTTTTTACAATCATTATTGGCACTTGGCGCACTGAAGGTTTTATTTACCCATTCGTGGTTTTAGCTGCATTATTGTTACTCGGCAAAGACCGCCTAAAACGTACATGGCAGGCTACCGCAGGGATTGCGCTAATTGGTGTACTCGGGTGTAATATGTACAATGCCAAACTTATTGGTAACAACGAAGAATATACAATTGTCAGCACGTTTGTTCCAGTTTGTGCCATCATCCGTGAAGCAGATGATCTTGACGAAGAAACTTTAACCATTCTTAACAAGATTATTGATATTGAATTTGTTAAAGCTAATGATGCAGGTGCACACAGTTATAAGTGGTATTATACTAACGGCGGACATCGTTCAAATTATAGTCAAGCGGAAGCCCGTGCATATTTATTTGTAGCTGCTAAAATCATTTTACAACATCCGCAAATTGCCATAGACCAATGGTCGACTAATTTCCAAAAGACAGTTTGGATTAACGCGAAACGTAAAACAATTCCGTCGAGTTTAATTAGGGCTATTACTAGCTTTTCCAAAACACCTGATAATCAATACTGGTTCAACAACGAATACTTTCCCTACATCAACAACAGTTACTTTTACAAACCCATCAATTCAACATTGCGAAATCAAGTAATTGCTTGGATAACCGGCATTAAACTTGACGACAATACATTTGAAGAAAATCAATCATATCAAGTTACTCCTGCGTATCATGTTTTTTATAATTTGGTAATTCCTTTAATTTTATTTTCGATTGCCATGATGGTAATCATCCTTTGTCGGCAATGGTTTTTGCTCTTACCTTGTGCTGCAATTTTATGTCATTTGGCAATCGTTTTTTGTACCGCACCAGGAATAATATTCTTTTATTATTTACCAATTTATTTTTGCATGTACGTGTTTGCTATTGCCATCATTTGGCATGGCGCGGTTAGTTTAATCAACAAATTTCACAAGAAGATAAATCATTAGGTTCAACGTAAAAGGAATCCTAAGTCAAGTTCATCATAGTGACTACTTTTTGATTTTGGATTGTCTTTAACTTGGTCTTTGGGTGTAATCTCTCCGCCAACAAATTTCGTTTTTT
>CAZXAV010000118.1:0-2104 GCA_964638195.1 uncultured Prevotella sp.
TCTTCTTTGACGACGCGTTCAGAAATCAAGATAGCATCCTCAAAGTTGTACCCTTCCCAGTTCATGTAAGCAACGCACATGTTTTTACCGATTGCCAATTCCCCATTATGGGTTGCATAGCCGTCAGTAATGATTTCACCCGCTTTAACTTTGTCACCCTTGCGAACAATTGGTTTTTGGTTAATGCAAGCTTCTTCGTTGTAACGAGTAAATTTAGTTAATTTATAGTAATCACGTTCATGGTTATCATCACGTTCAATAACGATTTGGTCCGCAGTAACCGAAACCACAGTACCATCCGCCTTCGCGGTTAACATCACATTACTGTCCAATGCGGCACGATATTCCAAACCAGTTGCAACCAATGGTGCTTCGGTACGAATTAAGGAAACAGCCTGACGTTGCATGTTTGAACCCAACAACGCACGCCCCGTATCATCGTTACCCAAGAAAGGAATCAACGCGGTAGCCAACGAGACGAATTGACGTGGGCTGGCATCAACGTAATCCACACTTTCACGTGGCATATCCAAAATCACGTCGCGGTGACGGCAAGTTACAAATTCATGCAACAAACGTCCGTCTTCGGTCAACGGTTCAGTTGCTTGAGCCACGCAGAACGCGTCTTCTTCGTCAGCGGTCAAATAATCAACGATATCGGTAACTTTACCCGTAGCTTTATCAACACGACGTAACGGTGCTGTAATGAAACCATATTCGTTAATGCGGGCATACATTGCCAAACTGTTAACCAAACCGATGGATTGACCTTCGGGGGTTTCAACCGCGCACAGACGACTGTTGTGAGTATAGTGCAAGTCACGCACTTCACTGGTTGCACGTTCCTTGACGATACCGCCGGGACCAACCGCCGTAATTTTACGTTTTTGAGTAATTTCGGTTAACGGGTTGTTGGTATCCATCACGTGTGACAATTGTGATACCGCACAGAAATCACGCAACGAACGAGTAATTGCTTTCGCGTTAATAATGTTTAATGGGTTAATTGATTTACTGTTGATTTCCATGGTTTGCATGGTTTCACGCATACTGTTACGTAATTTCAACATACCGTCTTTGAAATGACGCGCCATCAAATCACCAACCGTGTTCAAACGACGGTTGCCCAAGTGGTCGATGTTGTCTTCATAACCAACACCGTCGCACATATTCAACAAATAAGAAACCGTTGCGATAATATCGTCGCGGTGTAAATGACGCATGACCAATTCTTTTGCGTTTTCTTTAACGGCTTTAATTTTATCCGCTTTGGTGGTTTTGCCTTCCAAAACTTTTAACAAAGTTGGATAGTGAACCAATTCTTTAATGCCAGTATCAAATTCAGTACAATCCAAATAGGCATTAACATTGACACGGTTGTTACCGATAACTTGGACAGCATCACCCAATTCATTTTTAATAGTAACGACATTGATACCCGCATTTTGGATTTTGTCCGCCATTTGTTTATCAATTTCGGTATCATGTGGCACTACTACTTTGCCGTTGATTTTAATATCTTCGGCTGCGATGTGTTTCAAAATACGTGTGCTGATGCACAATTTTTTGTTAAATTTGTAACGACCAACAACCGCCAAATCATAATTCGGGAAGGTAAAGAACATATTGTTCAAGCCAGATTCCATGACTTCGGCATTGGGTAATTCGGATGGACGCATTTTACGTGACAATTCTAACAAGGCTTTTTCTTTGGATACTTCTTCACCACCCTCATTGGATTTATCAATCGTGGCTTTTAAGACTGGGTGATGTGCAAAGGTTTCCAACAATTCTTTATCACTACCAATATCCAACGCACGCAAGAAGGTAATCAAATTGACTTTGTTGGCTTTGTTCGGGCTGACGAAAATCACGTTGTTCACGTCTTTCGTCATTTCGATATAAGCACCGTGGGTCGGGCTCATCGTACATTCAATAATTTCCTTACCAGTTTTGTGGTCTTTTGATTTATTGAAATAAACACTTGGGCTCTTGATAATTTGGTTAACGATAACACGTGCAACACCATTAACGATAAAATAACCACTGTCGGTCATTTGCGGAACATCGCCCAAGAAAACATCTTGTTCGATGACTTCGTTGG
>CAZXAV010000119.1:0-2049 GCA_964638195.1 uncultured Prevotella sp.
AAAGAGTTTAGTGATTCGCTAAAAATAAAATAAGGAGTAACAAAATGACCAAAGAACAATTATTTGAATTTATCAAAAAGCAAAAAACGGCGTTCATTTCGTCGGTTGATGAAAACGGTTTTCCAGTCACGCGAGCCATGCTGTCACCCCGAGAAATTGACGGCAACGAGATTTATTTTTCGACCAACACTTCGAGTCATAAAGTGAAACAGTATTTGGCAAACAACAAGGCTTGCGTTTATTTTTACGAGCGGGGCAGGTTCAAGTACCAAGGTGCGACCATCAAAGGCACGATGCAAGTTTGCACCGACCAACCCACCAAAGACAAGATTTGGCGTTTTGGTGACAAGTTGTTTTACAAGCAAGGCGTCACTGACCCCGATTATTGCGTGTTGAAATTCACCGCCCAAGTCGCCGAATATTATTGCGACTTCAAAACCGCAACGATTGAACTGTAACGGGTAAGTGGTCGACGACGGAAAATTGGCTGTGTTCCATTTGTCCTTGTTGGTTGAATTTGACTTCGCCCACGAATTTTTGACCACGTAAATAATAAGGATACCACAATTTGTCGTCCGCCAACATTTGGTCGTACGGCAAGTCGTTCATTGCGAACCATTGGGGACGCATTTCTGCGGTGGTTTGCGGTGTACCACGGAATTGGCAACAATCGTAAATGTAAAGGTCCATGTAAACGTGTTCGCCTTTGTACCATGTGTCAAAATAAATCTGCCCGACCAAAGTGTACTCGGTTGGTGTCACGCCAATTTCTTCTTGCGTTTCGCGAATCATGGCTTGCTCAATGGTTTCGCCGGGGTCTTGCTTGCCACCAATGCCGTTGAAAGTGCCTTGGGCAAAGCCGCGTTGTTTTTCGCCCAGCAACAGTTGTTCCCCTTGGCGAATCATGCACAAAGTTGTGTTAATCGTGCGTAATTTTTCCATCATGTTCAGTATAGTTGCCGAACAACTGCCGTGCCAATTAAAATTATGATTTTGGCGAAAAAATTGGACAACGTGCCGCTGATGCTGTATACTAACATTGGTACGGGGGCATAGCTCATTTGGTAGAGCGCTTGCATGGCATGCAAGAGGTGTGGGGTTCAAATCCCCATGTCTCCACCAGTAGGATAATGTACATAATTGTTGGCATTACAATGGATTTAGGTAGTACGACTATTGATTGACAAAGCAGACAAATCGTAGTACGATACAGCGATGAAAAATAAGAATGTCAATAAAGACATCAATAATAAACCATTTTTGATTTTGCTTATCGCCGCAGTCTTTTTAATTTGTGGTATTGGTGGGTTGGTTTTAGGGTTGAGATATACGATTGAAAACAGAAGATTAATGCTTATCATCACAATTTTGTTTGCTGCAATTGGTGTGTATCTTTTCATATTTGGTTTAATGCGTTTGTTCACTTTATCTGCCCATAAGAAATTATCCGATGATCCAAATGCTTATCAGACCGATGCGACTTTTGTTTCTTCTAAGTTCTTATCTTATAATGTGAATTCAGTTGGAGCATTGAACGTTGAGGTCCCAGTTTCAGCGAATGTTTATAAACAAATCGTTTATTCTTACACAGATGAACATGGTAATCAGCATACAGCAAAATCAGTTCTGAGTTATTCGCTAAACCAAGTTAAATATTTGCAACAAAAGGGAACATTCAAGATTAAATGCAAAGGTAAGGCGAGTGTGATTATTGAAGAATTTCCAAGTGAAGAACAAATTTTTAATTTATTGAAATAGTTATTAAAAACACAGCAAATTCATATAGTCTGCTTCGGTGGTTTGAAATAATACTTGTCAAACGACGGTAAATTTGTTAACATGATATGTAATATTATGGGCAATTAACTCAGTTGGTAGAGTGTCTCCGTCACATGGAGGAAGTCATAGGTTCGAGTCCTGTATTGCCCACCAAAGTAAATCAAAATAAAAAATGCGCCAAGAAAGGGCTTGGAAAAAATCGGCAGCCGTGGTAGAATTAAATGTACGGGCAATTAACTCAGCGGGAGAGTATCCGCTTGACGTGCGGAA
>CAZXAV010000120.1:0-2032 GCA_964638195.1 uncultured Prevotella sp.
CAAAATGCAAGTTACTAAAAACTGTGCATATACATAAAATACAAAAGGAGAAAAATAAAAAATGGCAAAATCAAGCAAAGATTATTTTGGATTAGACTACATCGTCAGTTTAATTTTGGCGATCATCCCAGTTACCTCATGGGTCTGCGGTTTTGTAACCCGTTTCATGGAAGGTAAATATGTGGCTGGTATCATCCGTGTAATTTTTGGATGGAACATCATCTGGCTTTTAGACTTAATCTTCATGATTGTCAAAAAACAAATTTTCCGTTTGTTAAACATCTAATCACGGAAAAGCCAAAAACCAAAAGACCGCTCGCTCTGGGCGGTTTTTTGTGTTGTGCACACAACAAAAACTGTTCGGCACCCTGAACAGTTTTTTGTTATAATATGTCATGCAACCTTTGGGCGGCGGCTGGGACGAATTGTTAGCACCATTATTCGCGGACGAACGTTATGCGAAGATCCGTGCTTTTTTGAAACAAGAATATGCCACCAAAACCGTCTACCCCGATATGTATGATTTGTATAACTGCTTTCGCTTGACCCCCGTGGACCAAGTCAAATGCGTGATTTTAGGACAAGACCCCTACCACGAACCGGGGCAAGCGCACGGCTTATGTTTTTCGGTCAAACCGGGCATCCCGCTCCCCCCGTCACTGCAAAACATTTTCAAAGAAATTCACGACGATTTGAACATCAACGAACCCAACTGCGGTGACCTAACCCAATGGGCACAACGCGGCGTACTGCTGCTGAACACCACTTTATCGGTGCGCGCCCACCAAGCCAATTCCCACGCGAATTGCGGTTGGGCATGGTTTACCGACAGCGTGATTAAATTGATCAGTGACCATACCGATCACACAGTGTTCCTACTTTGGGGTGGCAATGCCCGCGGCAAAGTCCCCTTGATTGACAGCAACCGCCATCTAATTTTGCAATGTGCCCACCCGTCCCCACTGTCGGTCTACCGTGGCTTTTTTGGTTGTCGTCACTTTTCACGGGCGAATGCTTATTTGACCGCCCACGGCAAAACCGCGATTGATTGGGACTTGAACCATTAAACTTACTACTCTTTGATAAATTCAATGATGTTACGTTTTTTGTTGGCGGGCAATTTTTCCAACAGCCCTACTAATTCGTTATCAATTTCCCAATCTTGGATGTTGGGAGCAAAGAAATGTTCCAACGGAAATTCGCAAACTTCCAAAATGCTCAATAACTTTTCCATGGTCAAAACAATGCGACCACTTTCAACTTGAATCATGTATTGTGGACTCATGCCGATACGCAGACTTAATTCACGCAACGACAATTTGGCTTGATTCCGCACATAGCCAATGCGGTATAAAATTTCCTTAATCCCCATGTTGTTCATGATTTTATTTTAGTCAACCCATAACCGTTATATATCAGTGAAAAACTACATTTTTAATAAAATCTTAAAAAATGATTAGCCACAAACAATCAAATCTGCTATTATGATTAGTATCACTAATCAAAGTGAATAATTTTAACGATTTTTATGTGTTACACACATAAGTTAGGAGGAATTTTATGCAAAACAATCCCGTCATGGAGTCCATTCAAGCCGCGTTTCAAATGGAAATTGCCAATCAATTTACGGTCAAGGACGACACGTTGGTACTGACCTTACCCGACCAAAGTCGTTTGGTTATCGGCGCAAACCCGATTACACCGACCAAACACACGCAACCAAATACCCCAACCGCCAAACACACTTACCACTACGTTCACCAACATGATTTCGGTTACGGCAACGCGGACGAACACCAACCCTTGCAACGTTTGCTTTTACGTAACATGGAAGATTGCCGTTCCTATCTGGACGACGTTTGCCAAACCTTGTTGGATGCCGCATTTCACGACTTTGAAATCACCTTCCCCGACGGCAGTGCCTATTTATTAACCGTCGACCCGGCATAAACTGACTTGCCTTGGCGGTTGGTTTGCGGTTATACTATCCTAACGTCAGCGTGGCGGAATGGCATACGCGCTGGTCTTAGGA
>CAZXAV010000121.1:0-2023 GCA_964638195.1 uncultured Prevotella sp.
GACATGGACCCGACTTGGCACGGCGAAATTGAAGCCATTCAAGCGGCTTGCAAAAGTTTGGGTTCTTTTGATTTACAAGGTGCCGACATCTACACTACCGCGGAACCATGCCCCATGTGCTTGGGCGCGTGCCTGTGGGCGAACATCAACAAAATTTATTATGGTTGCAGCATTGCCGACAATGACGCGATTGGCTTCCGCGACGAAGTTTTTTATAAATACCTTTCGATTTCCAAAGACCAATTAAAAGACCGCATGATCCAAATCGACCGCGAAGAATGTTTAGCCTTGTTCAAAACCTACGCCAAATCCGAAAACAAAACCTTGTATTAAAGCTTGGTCTTACTTTTGATTTTCGCTTTTCAGATAGGTATAATACGCGTAAGTCGAACTGGTTTGGGTGCGTGCTTTCATGCACTGGTAAACTGCGTTACGTAAATATTCGGCATTTTCGTTGGGGGAAAGATTGTCTTGGGGATAAAACGGACCTTCAAAATAAACGGTGACTTTGGGCTTTTTGCCGTGCTTGCGTTTTTCAAAACAAGTCACCATGCAAATAATCGGTGCATGGGTCATCACCGCAAATTTGAAACTGGTGGCAGGAAACGGGCGGATGTCGGTATAATACGGCCACGCGTGGGCTTCGGGGAAAATGGTAACCGTCGCACCTTGTTTCAAACGATTTTTGATACACCGCATCATTTTGATGTTTTGCCCCAAACTGTCGGTCAAGGGAATGTTCCCCACCGCGCGCATAATCCACAACAACGCGGTCAAAGAATTGGCTTGTTCCCCCGAGAGAATGTAATTTTTGCGTCCGAACTGTGCCGCGTTACTCACCAACACATCACCGACCACCAACGCATGGTTGGCGAACAAAAACACCCCTTGTTTGGTTTGTTTCAAAATCCGTCGGTTGACAAACCGTAAATGAAATTTAATTTTCAAATACAACCAAGCGAATGGTTTGGCTAAACCGTGATAAACACACCCGTCAAACAGCCGCCCCACAATGTTCTTGGTCATGTAGCGGTAATTTTTGGGTAACGGTTTAATTTTTTCCTTGGGCACAGTGGTTGCAAAATCGTCGTGCAATTCGTCCGTGTAATAAAAGGTTTTCTGCATCAGTCTTGCCCCCTTGCGTCGGCGGCAACGCGTGCAGTGTGCTTCCATTCCAATGTATGTTTGGTGTGCAATTGTGCGATCGCAAGCAAAAACGCCGGCAAATATTCCAAAATGTAAAACGGATTGAAAAGCACCATTGCCAATCGTTCGCGGAACGTAATCATGCGGAAAGTGCGGTGGACTGTGCCAAGTGCCAACAACGTGTAAAGCAACAGTATGCCGTAAGTCAGCCCCAACGGCAAAACCACCAACCACAACAACGCCGACAACCACAACGCACTTTTGACAATGGCATAGTAGATACTCAAACCCCCGCCGCACAAAACACAAACGATGGTTGCTACCAAATAAATCAAGTACGGTGCAATCCCGTAAAGGTATTCCACTTCCCCGCGGTCGACCCGTTTTTCGCGTTTAATTTTGGCTTTGATTGGTTGTTTGTAATTAACCGAGTTTTGCCAAAAGCCGGCTAACCAACGCACCCGCCGTAAAAAATTTTCCTTGTGTCCAAGGGCTTCTTCCGTGTAAAGCAACGCATACGGATAATAAATCGACCGCCACCCGTGCAACAAACTGTCCAATTTCAATTCGTAATCTTCGGTCAGCGAACGGTACTGCCAACCGCCCACCGCTTCAATCACACTGCGCCGCACCACCAAACCTTGTCCGCACAAATTCAACGGCATGTCATTGGCGGTACGGTACGCGTTCGCCAGTTCGTCAATCATCGGCCAAGTCAGCGCGGAACAGTTAGCAAACAGTGAACGTTGCTGACGCCCTTGCAAAAAATTTTTCGCCGCTTTACGGGTTACAATAATTTCTGCCTCGGCTTCCAACGCGTTATTGACTTCGGTCAAATACGACGGACTCAAACTGCCGTCGGCATCAATAATCACAA
>CAZXAV010000122.1:0-2014 GCA_964638195.1 uncultured Prevotella sp.
CTAGCAATTTCCCATTTGCGTGGGTCGGTCACGATTTTGGGATTTTCTTCGTCTAAATTTTGGTGTAAGATGTTTTTCTTTTGACTCATTACGAAGCCTAGAATTGCGGGGTGAATGCGGGCATGTTTGGCTTTATCGGGTGCGACGGGCATAAGACGACTTAACTTGTTGACACCCATTGCCCAGTCCAACCATGTTTCTTTATCCACTTGGTAATAAATGTGCGAAAAACGGCGGAACAGTGCGTTGGTTAAGGGATACGCCGCCAAGTTGTCCGCATTTTCATTACCCGCAGCAACCACGACCGAATTGTCGGGCAACGGCCATAAACCGTCTTTGCCCGCACGGTCCAAGATAATGCTGTATACTAAACTTTGTACCGTGGGTTTGACATTAGTCAATTCATCAATGAAAAGTGTATGGATATGTGCGGGGTCTTGGTCGCACTTTTCGCACAGTTGGGTATACCATAGTGGGGGAATGTATTTGCCCGTTTCGCGGTCCAGTGTGCCATCGACTTCTTCGGGGTTCATTTGTGGGCGTAACGTAATGTGCGTCGGATTGGGGTCAATTTGCTTCACACGAGAAGATTTACCCACCCCCGACGGTCCGTGTAAGAACACTGGTGTTTTACTTTGGATGTAGAGCCTTAACAAATCGTCGTTATCCAATTCGTCGTACGTAAAGCCATATGGGTTAGATTGCTCAATCCGTGGTTGCTGTGGAGCAGTGGACAAATTTTGAGCTTTATTTCTAGTCGCAATAGACTGCTTGCTTAATTTGGTGGGATGCAAATCTAAGATAATTTCATTGTAGCGTTCACGCAGATTTTGCGATGCTTCATATAAAAAACCTTCTGTTGTGTAATCATGGTTAATATCGGCGCGATATTTACGGTTACCGTTGCCATGGCTGATTTCTTTGTATAGGTCATAACCGTTAAGGTAAGCACGCGGTAAACTGTTTTGCCACAGTCCTTCTTCGTCAAAATCAAGCGCAAACGGCATAGCAAGCATGCCACGTTCGGCAATGACTTCCATGTAGGTTGCTTTGCCCGTACCTTGGGGATTGATACTTTGCGATAAGTCGTCCCAGTTGCGAATTGTGAAATCAATCGGTTGTACCTTTGCCCAAGTGAATTTGTCAGTGGCGGGGCAAGAAGTTTTATTGTTAAAACGACTGGCTACATGAAAATGGACGTTCCCAACACAAAATGGGTCTTCTTTTTCATCAAAGCGTTTGACTTGCGTACGAACATATTTTTGGTCCAAATGTTCATATTCCGTACTGCGGATATCATGATCAAGGTAATTGATATGACCGAAGTAGGTCTTATCGGTTTTTCTCAATTTGCGTTTTTTGTGTAATGTGTCCAAATAATTACATGTGATTTGGTCAACATGTTCTGACGGAAATTCCAGTCCAAATGTTACTTGTCTTAAATCCCCGTTTTGGTGAATTTTGGCAGCGTCGTGATTGCCGAGTTTGGTTAAAAGATCGCGATATTGCAGGAAAGCGTTGACATCAACGTGCATGATAGGACGAATGACGGGATACTTTTTATATGCGTTAATTTCTTTGATTTCGCCAAACGGACTGTTACAATGCACAATCGAACTCGGGTTGAGGTGCGAACTCACTTGTCCCGTGCGATACCAACAACTGGCTTTTTGTTCGCGATAATAAGCACCATTCATGACCGCGTAATCAGTACAAGTGGCAATCTCGCGTCGGGCATGTGGAATGTCAAGATAAACGCGGTCAACGGTCTTGAACGCGGGGTTATTGATTCCGTTGTTGATACCATATGCGCTGTTTGCCAATTCGGTCGGGATAAACAAATCACCAAGATTGAATGTTGCCATAATTAAAGTTTATGCATGCAACAATGTCGAAATTTGGGATATAACGTTGACAAAATTATGAAAATGGGGCATACTAGGGATATATGGAAAAACGAGCAGTTCGCAGTTCGCAGTTCGCAGTTCGCAGTTCGCAGTTCGCAGTTCTTGTC
>CAZXAV010000123.1:0-1979 GCA_964638195.1 uncultured Prevotella sp.
GACAAAGTAACGCCGAAAAATGCGGCAACAACTTCAAATTACGAAGCCAAAGACATCACGGTTTTGGAAGGGTTGGACCCGGTTCGCAAACGTCCGGGGATGTACATCGGTTCGACCGATACCCGTGGTTTGCACCATTTGATTACCGAAGTCGTGGACAACAGTGTCGACGAAGCGTTGGCGGGTTATTGTACCGAAATTGTCGTGACGATTGAACGTGACGGCTCGGTTTCGGTCTTGGATAACGGACGTGGAATTCCGACGGGGATTCACCCGACCGAAAAAATTTCCGCGGTGCAGTTGGTTTTAACCAAATTACACGCGGGTGGTAAATTCGGTAAAGGCGGCTACACGATTTCGGGTGGTTTGCACGGGGTCGGTGTTTCGGTCGTTAACGCGTTGTCCGAATGGTTGGAAGTCGAAGTTTACCAAAACGGTAAAATTCACCACCAAACCTATAACCGCGGCGTGCCACAAGCTCCGTTACGCGAAACGGGCAAAACCGACAAACACGGTACTAAGGTTATGTTCTATCCCGATGCCGAAATTTTTGACACGATTGAATTTAACTATGAAACCATGAAAGTCCGTTTACGCGAATTGGCGTTCTTGAACAAAGGCTTGGTGATTAAATGCGAAGACAAACGTCCCGGACGTGAACACAAAGACACGTTCTGCTACAAGGGCGGTATCCGCGAATTTGTGGAAAGTTTGAACAAAGGTAAAGACTTGATAATCCCCGAAATTATCCACATCACCAAGAAAAACAAAAATAACGAAGTTGACGTGGCTTTCCAATGGAACGACGGTTACAGCGAAAACGTCCACACTTACGCGAACAACATTAACACGGAAGAAGGTGGGGTGCACTTGATTGGTTTCCGTAACGCGTTAGCCAAAGCCATTAACGATTACGGTAAAAAAGTCAACTTGTTGAAAGAAAGTGACAAGTTGTCAATTGAAGACGTGTTGGAAGGTGTGGTCGCGATTGTTTCGGTTAAATTGGAAAACCCACAATTTGAAGGTCAGACCAAAACCAAGTTAGGTAATGCTTTCATGCGTGGGGAAGTGGAAAAAGCCGTGCAAGAAAAGTTCGGCGAATTCTTGGAAGAAAACCCGAAAGCCGCCAAAGAATTGATTTTGAAATGTCAAACTGCGCGTAACGCGCGTGAAGCCGCTCGCCGTGCGAAAGACTTGGTACACCGCAAAGGGGTGTTGGAAAATACGACCTTGCCCGGTAAATTAGCCGACTGTACCGAACGCGACCCGAAGTTCTGCGAAATCTTTATCGTCGAGGGTGATAGTGCAGGTGGCACCGCGAAACAAGGACGTGACCGCCGTTTCCAAGCAATTTTGCCGTTGCGTGGTAAAATCTTGAACGTGGAAAAAGCCCGTTTGGCGCGTGTGTTGGAAAGCGAAACCATTAAAAACATGATTACCGCGTTTGGTTGCGGTATTCAAGAAGATTTTGATATTACCCGTTTACGTTATCACAAAATCATTACCATGTCGGATGCTGATGTCGACGGCAGCCACATCCGTGTTTTGTTGCTGACGTTCTTGTACCGTTTCATGCGTCCGTTGATTGAAGGTGGTTACGTTTATGCGGCTCAACCGCCGTTGTACAAAATTACCCGCGGCAACGAAGAATTGTACGCGTACAGTGACGAAGAATTGGAACAAATCATGGGCAAGGGTGCCCGTGGTAAAGCCAACGTTCAACGTTACAAAGGTTTGGGTGAAATGAACGCGGAACAATTGTGGGATACCACCATGAACCCGGCTAACCGTACTTTGGTACAAATTACTTTGGAAGACGCGTTTGCGGCGGACGAAATTTTCTCGACGTTGATGGGCGAAAAACCCGAATTGCGTCGTGAATACATCGAACGCAACGCGGCGAACTTTACCCAGGATTTGGACATTTAAGGAGTAATCATGAGAAAGAAAGATTATAGCGAAGAATTACAGGAAATTGT
>CAZXAV010000124.1:0-1962 GCA_964638195.1 uncultured Prevotella sp.
CACCATGCGGGTGATCACACGGGTTCATAACCACACCACGAACGGTCGGACGAACACCCATGTGACGATGACGACCGGCTTTACCCAAAGACACCAATTCGTGATCCAAATTACCGATACGACCAATGGTTGCATAGCATGCTTCTGGCACACGACGAGTTTCGCCAGACGGCATTTTCAAAATGGCATAACCATTATCACGACCAGCCAAAGTCGCATACATACCCGCCGAACGTGCAATCTTCGCACCAGAACCGGGTTGCATTTCAATGTTATGAATCATTGAACCAACTGGAACTGACGACAATGGCATTGCGTTACCAACTTTGATTTCAACTTTATCACCGGCAATAACTTTGTCACCTTTCTTCAAATCTAACGGTGCAATAATGTAACGTTTTTCACCATCGACATAATGCAACAATGCAATGTTCGCAGTACGATTCGGATCATATTGAATCGAATCAACCACAGCGGGCACCATGCGCTTATCGCGTTTGAAATCAATTACACGATAGTGTTGACGGTTACCGCCACCGATGTGACGAGTCGTAATACGACCATAAACGTTACGACCACCAGTTTTCTTTCTGGTTGCCAACAAACTTTTTTCGGGCTTCGCGTTTTTGTCAATTTCGTCAAAAGTCGAAACGGTCTTAAAACGTGAACCTGCACTTCTTGGATTAAATCTCTTAATACCCATTCTTCACACTCCTTATTGCAAACTCTCGAAAAATTCGATGGGTTTGCTCTCCTTTGTTAATTGAATGTAGGCTTTTTTCCATGCCGATTGACGGCCTTCGTGTTTGCCTTGACGTTTGACTTTACCTTGATAGTTGATGGTTGTCACTTTTTCTACTTTCACGCCAAAAATTTCTTCAACAGCATTTTTGATTTGGGTTTTGTCCGCATCGGGATGTACCACAAAACCATATTTTTTGGCTTTGATTGAGGCGACACTCTTTTCACTAACCAAGGGACGAATTATCACATCATGAGCAATCATTTTGCACCTCCATATTGTTTTTCAATGGTTTTCACAGCATCAACCGAAACCACCAACATACGATGGTTAACCATATCCATTACCGACAATTGTTCACCAGTGGTAACATCAGCATTGGGAATGTTTTGTACCGCACGGATAAATTCGATATCATAAGGATTAACGAACATTACCGATTGGTTATCCAATTTCAATTTTTCAATCATGTTAGCCACTAATTTGGTTTTGCCTTCTTTCAATTTCAAATCTTTGATTACCAACATTTCTTTATCAGCTAACTTTGCAGAAATTGCAGATACGAAAGCTGCTGATTTTTTCTTTTGGTTAATCTTGGTTGAGAAATCACGTGGCTTAGGTGCAAACACAATTCCACCGCCCGTAAATTGCGGACCTTTGGTAGTACCTTGACGTGCGTTACCCGTACCTTTTTGACGATACGGTTTTTTCTTGTGACCACGCACTTCGGACATGGTCAAAGTTGATTTAGTACCTTGACGTTGGTTATTGTTTAACGCCACCGCTACTTCGTGAATCAAAATTTCGTTACGTTCAGCACCGAAAACTTCTTTGCTGACTTCTAATGATTCTACCGTTTTACCCGTTTTATCAATAACATTAATTTTCATTTGTTACCTCTCATTGCGCTTTTCGCTTCTTGAACAGTAACTACCCGACCACTTGGACCCGGAATGCTACCTTTAATCATCAAGCAGTTTTTCGCAACATCGACTTTTACCACTTGCAAATTTTTGACCGTAACTTGTTCATTACCATAATGACCTGCCATGTGTTTGTTTTTCCACACACGACCGGGGAAAGTACGACCACCCATTGAACCTTGTGCACGATGAACCGGACCAGCACCATGACTCATACGCCCACGAGCATTGTTCCAACGTTGAATGGCACCAGTCGTACCACGACCATGTGTGTTAGCGGTAACGTCGACCAAATCA
>CAZXAV010000125.1:0-1961 GCA_964638195.1 uncultured Prevotella sp.
TCAAAGACGTATCGACCTTTGTTAATTTCGTCAAAGAATTCGAAAAAGAAATTTCTAAGAAAATTTAATTTTGTGCTTTTAATTCTGCCATTCGTAATGCGTCGACCATGTCGGCGATTTCTCCGTCCACAAATTTCGTTAAATTGTATTCTGTGCGATTGATACGATGGTCGGTTACCCGCCCTTGGGGATAATTATACGTGCGGATGCGTTCGCTGCGGTCACCAGTTCCAATTTGGTCATGGCGTGTTGACGCATATTTTTCGTCTTCCAAACTTTGATAATAATGGGCTAACTTGGAAACCAAAACCGTCATGGCTTTTTCACGATTCGCAAGTTGGCTGCGTCCGTCTTGGCACGTGACCACTGTATTCGTCGGTAAGTGGGTAATGCGAATTGCGCTTTCGGTTTTGTTAATATGCTGACCGCCCGCCCCCGACGCACGGTAAACATCAATCCGTAAATCCTTTTCATCAATTTGAAAATCAACGGTTGTGGCTTCGGGCAAAACGGCGACGGTTGCGGTTGACGTGTGAATTCGGCCTTGCGATTCGGTTTCCGGTACCCGTTGCACCCGATGCACTCCACTTTCAAATTTGAATTTGGAATAAGCGCCCGAACCTTTAACCATAAACGTAACGTTCTTCACACCACCAATGCCGTTTTCTTCAATGTCGGTAATTTCCACCGCAAAACCGTTAGCATTCGCATAGAGTGTGTACATGCGTAACAACACCGCCGCGAACAAACACGCTTCATCACCACCAGCCGCCGGGCGAATTTCAATAATGACATTGGCATCATCTCGTTCGTCTTTCGGAGTCAACAACAGACGTAATTCTTGTTCAGTTTGTTCCAACAAAGTTTGGTTTTGTTCAATTTCTTCTTTGGCTAATTCGGCTAATTCGGGATCGGTGATTTGCTGTGCCGATGCAATGTCGTTCGATAATTTTTGATAACGACGGTAAGCCTCTACGGTTGGTTCTAATTTTGCTACTTCTTTGGAAATTTGGGAATAACGTGTAAAATCATTAAAAACTTCGGGCAATGTCAACTGCTGTAACATTTCCACATATTTGGTCTCAATCGCACTTACTTCTTCAAACATTATACCCTTATTGTAATCACTCGGTCGTGATTTGCCAAATCTTTATAAACCTTAACACTATGGTAACCATATTTTAATGCAATCTCTTCCACCGCCGCGGCTTGGTCGTAACCAATTTCAAAAATAATCATACTGTTCGCATACAAATTCTTGCGCGCCGTTGCCAAGATACGACGGTAATAATACAAACCATCCAATCCACCATCCAAAGCCATCCGTGGTTCTTTCAAGATGCGTTTATCTTCCACCCCAATGTCATTGGTACGCACATAAGGCGGATTACAAACAATTAAATCAAATTGTCCACGAATATCGTCAAACAAATTGCTGTGCACGAAATTCACGTCAGCATTATGGAAAGCCGCGTTTTTGGCAGCCACTTCCAAAGCCGCTTCACTGTAATCAGCGGCAACAATTTCATAGGCTAAATCATGGTGACGTTCGCATAAATAATCACACAAATATGCCAAAGAAATCCCCACAATGCCCGAACCGCAACACAAGTCCAAAATACGGTACGGAAGAT
The DNA here is from genome assembly GCA_964638195.1 of uncultured Prevotella sp. Taxonomy (GTDB): domain Bacteria; phylum Bacillota; class Clostridia; order Christensenellales; family UBA1242; genus RGIG8050. The sequence goes on from CAZXAV010000125.1 coordinate 1,635, forward strand.
GTTCATTACCAATGACGGAATCGGCAATAATTTTCTTTTCCGCCAATTCCACCAATACTTCGGTATCGTGACGTGGGACTAACACATCGGGCGTGACAAAAAACTTACGATTATCAAAATAAGTACTCCCCAACAAATATGCTAAGGGAGTACCTTTTTTGTATTGCTCAATGATTTCAATGGCTTTTTGGGCAACATCATCACTAATGTCTTTAATTAAAAAAACATTAGTGCGTTTAGCTTCCAACAAATGGCATAACACTTGGATTGCCGCTTCATGCTCCCCCGTTTGCGCAATCAGTTGTGCTAATTTCATTTTGAGTTAGC
>CAZXAV010000126.1:0-1951 GCA_964638195.1 uncultured Prevotella sp.
GTGGGCAAGACATTATTTTGCGTTATCCGCCCGAACCGAACGGCTATTTGCACATCGGGCACGCGAAAGCGTTTAGCATTTCTTATGGCATGCGTTGCAAATACAACGGCAAAGCCAATTTGCGTTTTGACGATACCAACCCCGCGAAAGAAAACATGGACTTCGTGGCGGGTATCAAACGCGATTTAGATTGGTTGGGCATTAAATATGACCAAGTCGTGTTTGCCAGTGACTATTATGAGAAGTTGTACCAATGCGCGGTGCATTTGATTAAACGCGGTTTGGCTTACGTGGACGACAGTTCGATGGACGAAATCAAAACCATGCGTGGTGAATTGGGTGTCCCCGGCAAGGAAAGTCCGTACCGCAACCGCTCGGTCAAAGAGAATTTGGACTTGTTTACCCGCATGCGCAACGGCGAATTCGCGGACGGCAGTCGGGTCTTGCGTGCCAAAATCGACATGGCTTCACCGAACATGAACCTGCGTGACCCCGTGTTGTACCGCATTAACCGTCAAACCCATTACCGTACGGGGAATACGTGGTGCATTTATCCGATGTACGATTTCGCCCACAGTTTGAGTGATTACATCGAACACATCAGCAACAGTCTGTGCAGTCTGGAATTTGAAGACCATCGTCCGTTATATAATTGGTGCGTGGAACAGTGTCAAGGCGCGTTACCCGATTTGCCCGCGATTCCACCCGAACAGTACGAATTTTCGCGTTTGAACATTGAACGTTTTGTGATGAGCAAACGTTGGCTGAAACGTTTTGTCGACGAAGGTTTGGTCAGCGGTTGGGACGACCCCCGCATGCCGACGATTGCGGGCATGCGTCGTCGGGGTTATCCCGCCAAAGCGATTTTGGATTTCGTGGAATCCACGGGGGTCACCAAGAACGTGATGACCGTGCCGATGTCGGCTTTGGAATATTATGTCCGCAGTGAACTCGACCAAAGTGCCATCCGTGTGGCGGTGGTGGAAAACCCGATTAAAGTGAAAATCGTCAATTACGACCAAATCGAAACTTTTGCGGTGACCAACAATCCGCACGACGAAGCGGCGGGCACGCACAACATCAGTTTCTCCAACGAAATTTGGATTGACGGTGACGATTTCAGTGACAATCCGCCGCCGAAATACAAACGCTTGGTTGTGGGTGGGGTCGTCCAGTTGCGTGGTGCTTACAAAATTAAGTGTTTACGCAAAGTTGGCAATACTTTGGAATGTGAAATCACCGAAGAAAAAGCCAAAGGGGTGATTCAATATGTGGATGCCCGTGACTGCACGCCGATTACGATTCGCACGTTTGAACCATTGTTAAAGGCGGGCACGGATTTGAACGATGACAACATCAACCGCGATTCGTTGCACGAAAGCCAAGGTTACGCGGAAAAATGGCTGACCAACCGCAACGACGTGGCAACAAAATACCAATTTGTGCGTAAAGGTTATTATGTACTTGACCACAAGGACAGTTTAGTCTTTAATAAGACCATTAGTTTGAAGGAGGGATTCTAAAATGAAAATTACCGTTTATGGTGGAACGAATAACAAATCTTACAGCGAAAAAGAAATTCAAGCTTGTGCCGACTTGGGACAATTTTTGGCGGAACACAAGTTTGAAATCTTGACGGGTGCGTGTGGCGGCTATCCGTATTATGTCGGACGCGGAGCAGTGCAAGCGGGTGGCAAAGTCATTGGCTACACACCGGCGGTGGATATGCAAGAACACTTGGAACGTTACAAATTTGCGACGGACGGGGTGACGGATTTGGTTTTTAACGAACACATTTTGCCGACCAACAGCGAAAACTTCTTGAAACGCAGTATGGATATGACCCCGTACAGTGATGTCGTGGTCGCACTGGGTGGCAGCTGGGGTACGTTCAGTGAATTGCTGTTTTCGTTCTTTGCGAAAAAGAAAATGATTATCGTGGACGAATTCA
>CAZXAV010000127.1:0-1946 GCA_964638195.1 uncultured Prevotella sp.
GTGTGGCGAGTGATATTTGTATCTTTACCAATAAAAATTTGACCATCGAAGAACTGTAAGTGAGAAAAAATTGAAAATAAAAAAGTCTCCGTTTCGGGAGACTTTCTTTTTATGATGCTTTCTTCAATAATTTGCGGCGTGTGGCGTCGGCGCGTTTTAAGGCACGGGCAATCTTTTTATAATCACGCAACATCGCACTTTCAATTTGTTCAATTTTCAATTTTGGTTTAATTGAATTGATAAAGCAAATGTAAATTGCTTCCCAGAAGGTCGGGACACCCATTTCTTCTAATGTCGCATATCTTTCCATGAAACGGTCTTGCAAGTCGGGGTCTTTAAGGTAATCAATGATATTTTCTTCCGTGAATGCCAGTGGAATCTCAAATGGCACACGGGTAAAGATGTCTTTGAAATTATCGTTGTTCAAAATGTAGTTGTTGTAAACCAAAATCATCACGTTATCCCAATCTTCGCGGTTGGATAAATTCAAGATGAAATCTTTTTTGTATTTTTTGCGGTACAAGGGGTGCAAGGTTTCGCTGATGCGAGCCAAGGGAACACCTTGTTCAACGGCAGTGATAAAGTCATCATAGAAAGCGGGGTGCGTAATGAAACGTTCAGCATCAACTAAATAAGTACAGAATTTGTACAGACGACCTTTGGTACTGGACATGGTGTATTCGGGTAAGCCAGTATTTTTGTTAACTGCAAATTTGTTGTACGGAGCAATGCCGTATTTGTCTTTGTAAATGGTGCGGTCTAATAAGAAACATGCCGCGGTTTCAATGAAGTAGCGTTGCAAATAACGTTCCAAATTGAGTTGTGATAGTAATGCTTTTTTTTCTTCGGCTTTGCGTTTACGCAATTCGGCATTTTGGGCGTTGATATGAATCACTGTGGCGTTAGTTAAATCAACTGGGGTTAAATTCGGTTGGGCGGTTAAGTCCACTTGGGGCATGACTGGTTTGTCGGGTTGAACAAACGTTGGGTCGGTTAAAGTCGGATCAGCGGATTGTGATGCGGTTACGGGTTCAACGGTCGGGTGAATGTTTGTCATTGGTTGTGGCACAACGGTATCGGTATCATCATAATCTACCGTATATCTTGTGGGTGTTGCGTTTGTTTCTTCGGTTAATGCTTCTGGGATTTCGGGGTCAAAATTTACTGGTGTATTGACAGCCGCTTGACGTTGACGCGAAAGTTCATTGTTTGTAGCATTTTGGACGGCGGAAGTGGTATCTTCAAAAGCATTGTTAGGTTGGGCTTCGGGTAAAACAATCTCTGGTAATTCAACGACAGCACGTTCACGTTCGGCATTAGTAACTTCGTGCAAACGTTTGGTGATTTCTTGTTCGTTGGCGTATCCATGATACAAAGGTTCTAAATCAGCATCACTGCTAATTTCGTCTGCCAATAAAATGTCATTTTTATCAGTTATAATGGAAGTGATGTTTGACGAACTAAATTTGGCGGCAGCGGGTGCCAAGTCAATTTCTGTTTTACCACGGTAAAAGAATACTTGGTAAACTAAATAACCAATGGTCGGCAGTGCCAAAATTACACCGACAAAAAAGAAAATCGGATTGCCAATTGGAATGCCAATAATTGATAGCACAACACCTGCTATGCAAAGCAGAATTGCTACCCAAACTAAATTACGCTTGAAAAAATCGCTCATTTTTCCCCCAATTATTATTTAATCAATATCATGATACAATAATTGCGGAAATTTGTCTAATGCAATATAAAAATGTCATTTAACTGCTAAGGGCTTAAATTATCAGCTGTGAAAGAGTTTGCACAAGGGATTAGTACCGCAGAGATTGAAAAGAAATTTACTTGAATTAAATGCAAAAATTCAATATAATATTATGTTATTTAGGAGGTTCCATCAATGGACATTTTTCCAAAAGAAATTGTTGAACAACTTGACCGTTATGTGATTG
>CAZXAV010000128.1:0-1943 GCA_964638195.1 uncultured Prevotella sp.
GTTTGAAACAAGCCGCAGAAAAAGCCAAAATTGATTTGAGCGGTATGACCAAAACCACGATTAGTGAAGCCTACATTACCGCGGATGCGAATGGTCCGAAACACTTGGAATTTGATTTGTCGCGTGCCAAATTCGATGACATGACCAAAGACTTAATTGACCGTTCGATGAAATCAGTGGATGCATGTATGAAAGATGCAAAATTGAGTTTCAGTGACATTGCGAAAGTTATCTTGGTCGGTGGTTCAACCCGTATTCCGGCAGTCGTGGAAGCCTTGAAGAAAAAGACGGGCAAAGAACCATTCAAAGGCGTCAACCCCGACGAATGCGTGGCAATCGGTGCAGCCATCCAAGGTGGTGTGTTAGCGGGTGATGTTAAAGACGTCTTGTTGTTGGATGTTACTCCGTTGTCTTTGGGTATTGAAACCTTGGGCGGTGTTTGCACGAAATTGATTGAACGTAATACAACCATCCCAACCAAAAAGAGTCAAGTGTTCTCAACCGCGGCGGATAACCAACCCGGTGTTGACATTCACGTCTTACAAGGTGAACGCGAATTTGCGGCGGACAACAAAACTTTGGGACGCTTCATGTTGACCGATATTCCACCGGCGCCACGTGGTGTACCACAAATTGAAGTTACCTTTGATATTGACTCGAACGGTATCGTCTCGGTATCGGCGAAAGATTTGGGTACTAACAAATCACAATCAATCACGATTACCAGCAGCACGAACATGAGCAAAGAAGACATTGACCGTGCGATTAAAGAAGCCGAAGCCAATGCCGAAGAAGACAAGAAACGTAAAGATTTGGTGGATACCAAAAATATGGCGGACGGTGCAATCTTGGGTATCGAAAAATTGGTACGTGAAAACGGCGAAAAACTGAGTGACGACGACAAGAAAGTGTTGACCGATGCCGTGGAAGAATTCAAGAAAGACATTGCGGACGACAACGATGTCGACAGCATCAAAAAGAAAATGGGCGAATTCACCCAAAAGACGCAAGCCATCGTCATGAAATTATATCAAGGTGCAAACCCAGAAGGAGCAGCAGGCACGAACGAAGAAGTGCATGAAGATAAATAATGACCAATCCATACGAAGCATTAGGAGTTAGCAAAAACGCGAGTGCCGACGAAATTAAGTCGGCATATCGCCGTTTAGCGAAAAAATATCACCCTGACGCAAATCCGAATAACAAGGCTGCCGAAGAGAAGTTCAAGGAAATTAACTCGGCTTATGAGATTTTAAGTGATGCGCAGAAGAAAGCCAACTATGACCGCTTTGGTTCAGCGGATGGTCCCAGTTTCGGTGGCGGTGCCAGTGGTGCGGGTTTTGGCGGCTTCGATTTCGGCAATTTTGGCGGCTTTGGTGACATCTTTGAAAATCTCTTTGACCAAGGCATTGACGGGTTGTTCGGCGGACGACGTGCGGGGCGTTCACGTACCGCGCGGGGCAGTGACATTGTGATTGATACCGACATTACCTTTGAAGAAAGTTGTAATGGTACAACCAAAAACATTGTTTTCAACCGTGATGAACGTTGTCCCGATTGCCATGGTACGGGCGCGAAAGACGACAACAGTTTGCAAACTTGTAGTTACTGTCACGGGGCAGGTCAAGTTAAACAAACCCAACGTCTCAGTGCGTTTGGTGTGATTGAAAACGTGGTCACGTGTCCAGTGTGCCACGGTAAAGGCAAAGTAATTACCGACAAATGTAAAACTTGCAGCGGCAAGGGTAATTTGAAAAAACAAGTTACGTCCAAGGTCAATATCCCGGCGGGCATTGCTGACGGACAAACTTTGACCATCAGCGGGGAAGGCAACATGGCGCCGGGGGCTGCGGGAATTTCGGGTGATTTACACATCCGCATTCACGTGGCGAAGCACCCGATTTTAATGCGCGAAGATTTTGATTTGTTCATGGAATTGCCGA
>CAZXAV010000129.1:0-1911 GCA_964638195.1 uncultured Prevotella sp.
CTTCAGCGACCAAGATTTTACTGCGCTTTTCACCTTCGGCTAACAAGATGTTTTCACGACGTTCACGTTCCGCACGCATTTGTTTTTCCATGCTTTCTTGGATGGCGGCAGGTGGCAAGATGTTTTTCAATTCAACACGGTTGACTTTGATCCCCCATGGGTCGGTCGCGGTATCAATGATTTCACGCATTTTGGTGTTAACGGTATCACGACTGCTCAATGTTTCGTCCAATTCCAATTCACCCACGATGTTACGCAAAGTAGTCGCGGTCAAATTTTCAATTGCTTGCATCGGACGTTCAATGCCGTAAGTGTATAATTTGGGATCAACAATTTGGAAGAACACCACACTGTCGATTTGCATCGTAACGTTATCTTTCGTAATCACTGGTTGTGGTTTGAAATCAGCAACTTGTTCTTTCAAACTAATCAACGGCAAAGCACGGTCAATGAACGGTACAATAAATTTTAAGCCGGTACCCAAAGTTTTGTGGTATTTACCCAAACGTTCCACAATCACCGCAGTACCCTGCTTGACGATGCGGACAGATAGTGCGAAAATAATCACCAACGCCACACCAATGACAATAATTGCAATTAACCAAGGCATATCCATTTATCTATCTCCTCCCTTATTTTGATTCGGTCTTTTTAGCCGAATTTGTTTTCTTAGCCGTTTCCGTGGTTGCGGGTTGTTCCGTTGTCGGAGTCGCATTCGCCACCGCGTTAACAGCTTTCACAATCATTTTGTTACCTTCAACACGTTCAATGGTAACCATGTCATTTTGTTTTAATTCAGTATCGCAAGCCACTTTCCAAACCACATCGTTAATTTTAATTGACGATTCGCCGTTGACAACGTCAGCCAACAAACGAGCGGTCTTACCAAAGTTTTGGTCAACGTTGGTCGGTACAGTTGGTTTTTTCAAGAAACGTTTAACCAACGGACGGGTTGCCCCAATCGCGACAATGGTCACCACGAAGAACACCCCGACTTGCCAATAAATGTTAACGCCGCAAGCCGCCAAAATCAAAGACACCGCCGCGCCTAACGAAAAGCAGCAAGCGAAGAAATCCACCGTAAAGAATTCCATTAACAGTGTAATCGCAATGATTACTGCCCAAATTACAATCATCGTTGTCATCATATTATGATATTATAAGTTTTTTGGTGCTTTATGTCTAGTCTTTTTTGCTTTTTCGGGGTTTCGCACCCGCCTTTTTCTGCTGTAAAGCGTTAATGCGTTCGCGGTATTGGATTGCCAATTCAAAATTCAAGTTCTGACTGGCGGTGTTCATCAACGCGGTCAACTGTTCCACCGACAAATCTTCTTCCGCAGTGCCGCCCTTCTCTTTCTTGGTAATGTAAAGTGAATTTTTAATCGAGCTATACACGGTACGTGGCGTAATGTTGTGTTTGGCATTATAGTCCATTTGGATTTGACGACGACGGGCGGTTTCGTCCATCGCGGCTTGCATACTCGGGGTGACCGTGTTCGCATACAAAATCACCCGTGCTTTGGCATTACGGGCTGCCCGACCAATCGTTTGAATTAACGCCCGCGTTGAACGGAACAAACCTTCCTTGTCCGCATCCAAAATTGCCACCAATTCGACTTCGGGCAAATCCAAACCTTCGCGTAACAAATTGATACCGACAATTACATCGAACTGGTCTTGACGGAAAGCCGTTAAAATTTCGGTACGTTCCAAGGTGTCAATTTCGCTGTGCAGATAACGCACACGGACTTGGTTTTCGGTCAAGAACGCGGTCAAATCTTCCGCCATTTTCTTGGTCAAAGTCGTGACCAGAATTTTACCTTTGCCCGCCGCCACCGTGCGAATTTCGTTCAAGACATCACTGATTTGATGGTCTTTTTCGCGGACAATCACCACGGGATCTAACAAGCC
>CAZXAV010000130.1:0-1777 GCA_964638195.1 uncultured Prevotella sp.
CCCATCTTGCGTAAAATGTCAGCAAACGGGTTAAAAGTCGATGTAGCGGCTTTGAACGCCTTAGGAACGACGTTAGAAACCGAAATTGCCGCTTTGGAAACCGAAATCTATGCTTTGGCGGGTGAACCGTTTAACATTAAATCACCGCAAGAATTAAGTGATGTGTTACAACGTAAACTAGGTGTCAACTTGACCAAGAAAACCAAAACGGGCTATTCGACCAACGAAGAGGTTTTAACCCAGTTGGCACCGACTGTGCCGTTGGCGGCTAAGGTTTTGGAATACCGCGGCAAATACAAGTTGTATTCGACTTATGTACGTGGTTACGGTAATGCTGTTGATTTAGAAAGTTTAATTCACACAACTTTCAACATTGATAAAACTGCGACGGGGCGTTTGTCGTCCAGTGAACCCAATTTGCAAAACATTCCGCAACGTGGCAGAGACAGTGACCGCTTCCGCCAAGTCTTTGTGTCGCGTTTCCCGAATGGCAAAATGTTGTCCGCCGATTATTCGCAAATTGAATTACGTTTACTGGCGGCATTGTCGGGCGAAGATAGTTTGATTGATGCGTTCAACCGCGGTGTCGATATTCACCGTGAAACTGCGGAAAAAATGTTTGGTGACCCCGAACGCCGTCGTGAAGCCAAGGTGGTGAACTTCGGCATTATCTACGGTATTTCGTCGTTTGGTTTGGCGAAAGATTTGCATTGCAGTTTCCATGAGGCCGCGGCGGTGATTAAGAACTATTTTACGACTTTCCCGAAGGTCAAAGCCTTTTTGGATCAATGTGCGGCGAGTGCGAAACAAAACGGCTACATTTCAACGATGTTCGGTCGTCGTCGTTATATTCCCGAATTGTATGCCAATAACAACAATGTGGTTGCGTTTGCGACACGTGCTGCGATGAACATGCCGATGCAAGGCAGTGCTGCCGACATCATTAAAAAAGCCATGATTAACATTGACCGCGAAATGACAGAACGCGGTTTGAAAAGTTTGATGGTCTTGCAAATTCACGACGAGTTGGTGTTTGATTGTCTGCCCGAAGAAATTGAGATTGTCAGCGAAATTGCCAAACGACAAATGGAAAACACCGTTCAAATGGCGGTCAAATTAGAAGTCAATGTCAGTGTGGATACTACGCTTTAACTTCGACCAAGACTTGACGATTTTGCACTAAATAAATGATTCCCGATAATAAGCAGAAGAATGTTTGTGCACCGATTAACACGTAACCAATGATTTGGAAAACCAACAAACCATTCCAATCGGCGGGTAAGCAACCTTGCAATAACAGCCACGGCAAAGCCACGAACGCAATCACGGTTTTGATTTTGCCAAACATGTTGGCTGCCAATACCGTGCCTTTGGTGGCGGCAAGCATGCGTAAACAATCAATTGCGAAGTCACGAATCAAGTTAATCACGTAAATGACCACGCAAGCCCATAACGGTAAGATGCCCGTCACGATAATCAAAAACAAACCAGTGTAGTACAACATCTTGTCGGCAATCGGGTCGAGCATTTTTCCGACGTTGGAAACTAAGTTGTACTTGCGGGCAATCATGCCGTCAAGGAAGTCTGTCGCGGCGGCAACCAAGAAAATGCCAATCGCGATAAACTGGCTGTACGGCACGAAGCTCGTTAAGTAAAAAAGATACACGAATGGCAACAGGGCAATACGAATGGATGTGATGATGTTGGGAATATGTTTTGACATAAATACCTCTAAAAGGTATAATGAAACATAACCCACAAAAAGTAAAGGAGAAAA
>CAZXAV010000131.1:0-1767 GCA_964638195.1 uncultured Prevotella sp.
GCATTGTTTTTGGTAAACTTCGTTGGTCGTGGTATAAAGATAAAAATCACCCGGGTTACCCAATGTATCCACAGGGGCAAGATCACCACTGCTCCATTGGGTTCCGTCTTTACCGTTGACACCGCTGCCCGTGCCGTTACCGCCGCGTCCGTTGGTAACGTGGAAATATGACGGTGTAAAGTCAGTGTACATAATTTGATAGACGTCAGTAACCGCAGCCTCTAAACCGTTTTCGGTAATATACTGATTATAAATTGAGGTGTTCTTGGCTAACGGCGTAATGGATAAAATGCCTTTACCTGCGGCAGACACGCCCATGTTGGTATTGCCAATCCACCAGTTGCCGTCTTTAATGTACGGCGTTTGACCGTCTTGACCTTGGGCAGTTTTACCCGTATCATTGCCGTCCACCCACCAGTTACCATTCGTACCGATGTAGGGCAAATTCAATTCAACGTCGGCTAACACGCCCGTGTCGGCACCGTCAACCCACCAATGACCGTTAGGACCAATGAACGGAACTGTGCCGTCTTCACCATTTTTAACTTGGAACGTCGTGGAAAGCCCGTTCGAGTAAGCAATCGTGTAAATGTCGTAATTACCGTTCGACCCAGTTTTTTCAATACTGAGAATCGACACACCTTGCGGACCTTGTGGACCTTGTGCGCCCGTTTCGCCTTTGTATTGTTCGTTGACCATTTGGTTCAACTTGTTCTCAAAGACTTTGCTGACAATTAAAAAACTGCCACCCGCCGAACCGACCACCAAAATCGTCGCGAGAATACACGCGAACCAAATTTTAAGTTGCGTCTTAATTCCTTTCTTGGCTGTTTTTGCCGCCTTTGCTGTTGCTTTAACTACTTCCCCCATCTTTCGTTAAACTCCTTTTTTCTTTTTACCCTTTCACTATAATTTGTTGATTTTGTTCCGCATTGATTACCACCTGTTGGAAAATCACTTCGCCGTCTGCGGTAACGGTCAAAGTCTGTGTTCCAGGTAGAGCATTAAAAAGTGTGGCGCCGTGTCGTGGGCTGATGGTCAACGGTGTCTGTTCGCCCAAACTGACTTCGATTTCTTGGTAATTGAAGAATGCGGCGTCAAAAGACAGGCTAATGTGGCTGAAAATTTTGAAATCTTGGGTCGTGGTACATTCGGCATAATTCGTGCTAGCCGGCACAAAAACTTTGATGGTGTATTGACCCACTGTCGTTGGTTTTTCGTACAATAATTTTCCGTTTTTTTGGTAGTACGTAATTTGTGGTTCGGTAACGCCGTCGGAAATCGGCAAGTCAATGGTCGGTTCATTGGCACGTTGATTGTAATGCCAACTTTCTAAGACACAACTGACGCTGCGTTCCAATTTGGATATTGTATTGTGCAGATTGTAAATGTTGTTGTCACCCGCAACCTTATAATAGACATAATAACTGCCGGCATTGATTGCCGTGGGAATTTCACTGGTAAAATCACCGTCTTGATCTAGGCTGTACGTGATATCGTCTTGCCCCGCGGTAATGAGAGCTTGCGGAAGACCGTTGTAAACCAGTCCTTCAATTTTTTTCGGGGCATTGACCGAAGCCGGTGCTGTCAATTCGGGATATACGTAGTTGCCATGATTATCACCACCGACACTGGTCGCACTGGTCGAAAACACTGGCAACAAAAATAACCCAGTAAGCGTTACCGCACAAAAAATTAGAACTGTGACTGTGGCAATAATGAGTTGTTTCTTTTGTGTGTTCATCGGTTAATTACCTCCACAAAAGA
>CAZXAV010000132.1:0-1753 GCA_964638195.1 uncultured Prevotella sp.
ATCACGAAATTTGTTTTCCATTCACCGCTCCTTTTTGGCTAAAAAAATGGACCTGTTTGGCCCACCTCTTTTAGGTTAACACAAAGGTTACCAAATTGCAACTGTTTTGTTGCAATTTATTTGCGTGTGACCGTCACTTCGGTTAAGATGGCGGAAATCACAGCAAAGATACTAAACAAAAACACACCCGCATGCGGAGTATATGTGACACCAGTTTTGATACCAACAATTTCGTTACCCATCACGTTACAACCGGCTATCGTCACAACCATAAAAACCACCGCACAAGCAACCATTGCCATACCAACCCCAATCGTTGCCCATTTCAGACTGGTGTGTTTAATGAAAAGTCGTAACACTAACAATGCCACCATCGCAATCAATAACAACGCACCAACAACCAATGCTACCCGCGCGAATTGCCAATTCCCGATGTTATCATAACCATCCATGTCGTTAATTTGTTCAAACCAAGCACCCATGTTCCAATTTTCTTTCGCGACATAACCCAGCACTTCTGATTTTTGGGTAATGAAAGGACACAACAAGCCAATCAATGACAAACCCGCTGTCACCAAACTGGCAATCAACAAAATTAAGTTCACCGTTTTGGGATTGACCGCCGCTTTTCTTTTACTTTTCGCCATATTTTATATATATCACCGAACGCGGATTTTCGTCAATCAAGATTGGTATTATTTGATTTTCGTACGACTGCGTGCCAATTCAGTATTATCTTGTTTGCGGTTTTGTAATTCTTTAACGGGATGGGCTTTGTCTTGGTAACGGTAATCTTGCCCCAACTTCGCAATGGCTTCCGCCACAACCACGTGACTGGCGGTCGTGTCCGCATTTTCAATGACTTGGTTTTGGTATTGGAAGAAATCGGCGTTGGCGGGTAAATTCATCACGTCAATATAGTGTTGGCGGTTACTGGTCAACATGACAGTACGTTCCAATACATCACGTACGTATTCTTTGTTAGTACCAAGTTGTAATAAATTGGGAAATTCGCCTTTGCCAATCACTTTCTTGGGTGAAGTTTTTTCAAATTTTTCCAACAGACTGCACGCCAATTTCAAATGTGCGCACTCCATTTCAAAGAAATGTTCCCAAATCTGTTTGATGTATGCCACTTCTTCTTGTTGTGCCATGCTGTAATACAAATAAGCTTCGGTGTATTCGTGCAACACCCACTGCTCTAACCAAGTACAAGTCGGGTCTTTCAAACTTTCGTATTGACTAACATGTTGTTCTTCAATCATGCCAATTTCCGCATACAACTGACGACCCAAATCATTTTTGTACCATTGAGCAATGTTCATGTAGTAATTCATGGTCTGCTGTTCCACCGCTGTAATGATGTTCGCCACTAATTTGGAATAAAGGTCACTTTTGTTGGCATTCATGGCTTTGCGTAAATCATCTTTCGGGTAACGGTGATGTGCCAAAGTCGGACGCCCCGGCATGATTTCGGTAAACTTCCCGACTAACTGTGCGGGGTCAGCACCGGGCACGTCCAACAACATCAAATTGCTGTAACGGTATAAGTGGTCGAAATCTTCCAATAACGCAAAATTCAAGGCTTCAATGTTGGTTTTGTTCACGTCGGTTTGTGCCAAAGTCGCGGTCAAATCAATGGCTAACTGCTCATAAGACAAGGTGGTTTCCAAGATACTTTCGTCCAAAGGTTTCAAGCACGCAATCATTTTTTGTTGTTGCTGTTCCTGCTTGCGCACCACCGCCAACGCTT
>CAZXAV010000133.1:0-1741 GCA_964638195.1 uncultured Prevotella sp.
CCAGTCCAAAACAACGTTGAAACTTGGTTACGCAAAATTGCCATGTGTTGCGAAGTTTCGCGTCCTAATTTTGCTGGTTTCATTAAAAGTTCCCCTCCTCTTCAGATCGCAATGACAAACCAAGGCTTGCCAATTTAGAAATAATTTCATCAAGACTCTTAGAACCCAAATTACGTACGCGTAACATATCTTCTTTAGATTTGCTGGTCAAATCGCGAATCGTTTTAATGTTCGCACGATTCAAGCAGTTCGCACTACGTGGTGAAAGTTCCATATCTTCGATACTGGTTTCAAAAATCTTTTCAACCGTTTCTTCTTTGCTTTCAACAAAGGTGTTGTGTCCAGCCATGCTTTCCACCATGTTGATTAACAATGTCAAATGGTCTTGGATCAATTTAGCCGCTAATGCTACGACTTCTTTGGCTTCCACGCTGCCGTTGGTAGTTAATTCTACCGTCAATTTGTCATAGTTCATATCACCGCCGACACGGCTTGGTTCAACGAAGTAATTGCATTTAACCACAGGGCTGTAAAGGCTATCCACTGCGATATAACCGATGCTGTCATGTGCACCTTTTTGATCCTTGGCAACCACGTAACCGCGACCACGTGCAACAGATAATTCCATTTTGAATTCAATGTTGCTATCCAAAGTAGCAATTACTAAATCAGGGTTGCAAATTTCAATCAAACTGTCGTGTTCAATGTCCTTGGCGTAAATCGGACCAGCAGTTTTTTTGTTGATACGCATTGTGGTTGTATAGTTCAAATCATCGGTCAAAGCCTTCAAAATCAAACTCTTGACATTTAATACGATGTCAGTAACATCTTCAACCACGCCTTTAACTGTCGAAAACTCATTATTAACGCCGTTGATACGAATCGCGGTAACCGCTGTACCGGGCAAGTTGCCCAAAGTTACACGACGAATCATGTTACCTAACGTAGTACCATAACCACGTTCCAAAGGTTCAATAATAAAGTGTGCGCTTTTTGCTCCGGTGCTTTCGTTAACCGTAATTTTCGGTTTCATTAATTCCATTTTTAGCATAATAATTTTCTCCCTTTCAAATTACATTTTATTTAGAATACAGCTCAATAATCAAGTTTTCTTGAATGTTCAAATCGATATCTTCACGTGTTGGTAATTCCAAAATTTTACCTGATAATTTTGCCCCCGAAAATTCCAACCACTTTGGTAAACTCATTTTTTGGTCTTTCAAAACTTTGAAAATTTCCAAATCTTTTTTGGTTTCTTTAATGGCAATCACATCGTCTTTGTCAACCAAATAAGACGGGATGTTTACACCTTTACCATTAACGGTAATGTGTCCGTGCGAAACCAATTGACGGGCTTCGCTGCGGCTGTCCGCAATTCCCATACGGTAAACCACATTATCCAAACGGCGTTCCAAGTACGATAATAAATTGTCGCCCGTACGTCCTTTAGAGTTAGCAGCTTTTTCATAAAGCGCATGGAATTGTTTTTCTTGCAAACCGTAAGCGCGTTTCACTTTTTGTTTTTCGCGCAACTGAGTACCATATTCTTTTTCTTTCTTACGCGCTAAACCATGTTGTCCTGGAACGACAGGACGTTTTTCCATTGCACATTTTGCCGACAAGCAACGTTCGCCTTTCAAAAACAATTTGCAACCTTCGCGACGGCAAAGACGACAATCCGGTCCAGTATATTTTGCCATGATTATTTTCTCCTCCTCTTAGGTGGTCGACAACCGTTATG
>CAZXAV010000134.1:0-1739 GCA_964638195.1 uncultured Prevotella sp.
CCCGGGTGATTTTTATCTTTATACCACGACCAACGAAGTTTACCAAAAACAATGCACACAAGACATCAACTTGCGTTATACGGGCAAATTGGTTGAAAAAGATATCAGCAAAGCCACCTTTGACGAATTAAAAAACAACGCGGCTACTTACGGTTTGGAAATTGCCGATAATTCCAATGCCATTAACTACCAAAGCGGTATTACCATGACCCAAATTAACGCACTGGTGGCGGCAGACATCGGCTTGGAACAAAGTTTCTATTATTACGCGTGGAATTACCTTGTCGACGGCAATACCGTCCACTTGTCTGGCTACATTGCCGCGGAAGGTGCGTTGAGCATCACAACCGACGAATACAACAACAAGGTCATTGCCCCAATTCATTACACTTGGATTCACGTCAGCACTTTGCAAGGTGCGGACGGTGCCGACGGTCAAAACGGTGCTTCGGCGTATGAATTTTGGAAAGATTACACGTTGGCAAAAGACCCCAATGCCGAAGTCAGTGAAGAAGCGTTCATCAACTCTTTGATTGTGGGTAAATTGGAAGACTACGCCATTTTGGAAAGTGGCTTCTGGGGTAAGAAAACCGATTTGACTGACGAAGATTTGGAAGACACCGAAAAAGTCCCCGCAGACGAACAATATATGTACGAAAAAATCGACGGCGTTTGGTACAAAAACATTCAAGTCTCCGCGCGTGGGGAACAAGGTGCCAAAGGTCAAAAAGGTGACCAAGGCGCCCAAGGTGTCGACGGTTTGTCTGCCTATGATTTGTATTACAACACGACCGAAGACAATCCCAAAAAATCGGTGAACGAATGGTTGGCGTCCTTGGTCGGTCAAAAGGGTGAACAAGGTGGTGACGGTTACACGCCCGAACACAGTTCCTTGACCAATACTTGGTGGATTAACGGCAAAGACACGGGCGTGACTTCCAGTGTTTCGGTGTACATCGGCGAAAACGGTCACTGGTACATTAACAATGCTGATTCGGGTAAACCCGCGCGTGGTGACCAAGGTATCACTGGCAACGGCATTGCATCCATCACGATGACCAGTTCGGTGGACGGTATCTCAAATACCTATGCAATTAACTTTACCAACCCGGGATTGACCGCGGGTGACGACGGTTATCTGTTGCCGTTTGAATTTACCGTGACCAATGGAATTGACGGTACTAATGGTAAATCGGCATTTGAAATTTGGCAAGATTATCATTATTATGACGAAGACAAAGGATACGATGTTTACCCGAACGCGGGTGACGACATTACCGAAGCGGATTTCTTGAAAGCCATGACGGGTAACGGCATTACATCCATTACCAGAGTTGACCGTGACGAAAATGTCGATACTTACAAAATCACTTATACCAATGGTGACACTTACAATTTCACGGTGACCAACGGTACTAACGGTAAAGACGGTTTGTCCGCGTACCAAGTTTGGTTGCAACAAAAACACCCCGAGATTGACATTAACAACGAAAATTATTACGAAGAATTTTTCAAGTCGTTTGCGATTGATGCCGTGAATGGTTTGACGATTTTGGAAAGCGGTAACTGGGGTATTTGGGCATACGAAAACGATGAAGCCATCCCCGACGCAGAAAAAGGCAATTACGTGCAAGGTTTTGACGGCGCTTATTACAAAGACACGGGCGTGCAAGCCAAAGGTGACAGCGGTGCGACGGGTAAATCAGCCTACGATATTTATCTGGATACCGTGCCATCGG
>CAZXAV010000135.1:0-1707 GCA_964638195.1 uncultured Prevotella sp.
GTGATTTGTGGCGAGTTGTTCAGTAAGTCTTGTACCGCGGCAACCAATTCGGTTTGGATTTTGTCGGGGGCGTAACGCAACATATCAGCACGGGCTTGTTTGCCGACTTGAGCGAGGCGGGCGGGGTCGTTAATGGCGCGTATTTTAATTGCTAAATCGTGGGCGTCGTAACTGTCCAAAATGTAACCATTTTTACCGTCGTCAATCAGTTCGGTAATGCCCGTACGACATTTAATCGCGAGTGACGGTAACCCCAATCCCATGGCTTCCAGTAATGCATTGGGTGTGCCTTCATATAATGAAGTCATTAAAAACAAGTCATAATTGATGAGCACGTGGAAAATATCATCGCTGCGACCACAGAGTTTAACTTGGTCACCAAGTCGGGTTTGGTCAATTTGGGCTTGCAAAGTGTCGTGCAATTCGCCGACTCCGTAAATGTCTAGATAATAGTTTTCATGGAATTCGTCACGTAAAATGCGGATGGCTTCAATCATGAGTGCGTGATTTTTTTGTGGTACTAAACGACCGACCGCGACAATCTTTTTAATGGCATGGTAATCTGCTTTTTTAATTTCCATAATTGCGGGATTCAACGGATTGTGCACCACGTACTTTTTGACGTGCTTGAAGGCTTTGGTGTTGAAATACTCAATTTGTTCGGCGTTTTGCAAAATCACCGAACCTTGTCTTTGGATTGCCCAATTGCGCAAGGCTAAGTTAAGCCCTTGCTCTTTATCCCAAGGGCTGTTGCGAATGGTTTGGCTCACAACTTTTACATGCGTGTGGTCGCACAGTGCGGTTAGGAGATTCGCCCCGATGACAAAGGGAAGTAAAAGATCTTGCGGGTGTTTGCGAAGATAGTGTTCTAATAATTTTTTACGGGTCAGCGGTTTGTTATCAATTTGTGAGTATTGTTCAAAATTATCAAATAAATTTACACGGGTAACCCGTGAATCCAACGGGTACTCATTGGGCAACGGATAATAGGTTAATATGGTAACATCATAACCGGCATTGGTCAGCATTTGCGCCCACAGTGGTACTACACGTTCCGCACCACCGTCAGCCAAACGTTGAACCAAAAACATGACTTTTGTTTTCATGATTATTTACATATTTATAACAAAAGGTACAAAACCACAAACGATTGTTTAATGCTTAAAGAGTTGTGCTTGCAAAAAGTCATAAAGGATGTCGAAGCGGTTGGAGCGTAAACAAATTTGGTACAAGATTTTGCTGTCGGTCGATGCCGTTAATTTGACACCTTGTAAAGCCCGCCGTGCATGGTCAAAAATTTGTTTGCCGATGGTGTAATTAGCAAATTTAATGATGCGCAGACTATTTTCAAAATAATTTTGGTAATCTTCCTGTGTTTGCAACTGATAATGTTGTAAAGCAGTTGCGATGGAAATCAGAGTTGTGTGTGGCGGATTGGCAACCAAATTTTGAATAGCTGCAACCAATTCGTTTTGGATTTTGTCGGGTGCGTAACGCATCATATCGGCACGGGCTTGGTTGCTGATTTTTTCTAATTGGGCGGGATTGTTGATTTCACGAATTTTGGTAGCTAAATCGTGGGCATCGTAACTATCCAGAATGTAACCATTTTTGTTGTTGTCAATCAGTTCGGTGATTCCCGTCCGACATTTAATCGCGAGTGACGGTAACCCCAATCCCATGGCTTCGAGTAACGCGTTGGGCGTA
>CAZXAV010000136.1:0-1638 GCA_964638195.1 uncultured Prevotella sp.
GGTTCGATTTGGCATTTTCAAGTTTATCGGAAAAATTCAAGCACATCTTTGCAAAATTAACGCGGAGCGGCAAACTCACGGATTTGGAAATTAAAGCCGCCATGCGTGAGATTAAATTAGCATTATTAGAAGCCGACGTTAACATTGCGGTTGTCAAAAATTTTATTGCGCAGACCACGGAAAAGTGTTCGGGCGAAGCGGTGATGCAATCTTTAACTCCCGGACAACAAATCATTAAAATTGTGCACGAACAAATGACCGAATTGTTGGGCGGCGGCAACGCAAAATTAAACATTGCCCCCAAGCCCCCCACCATTATCATGATGGTCGGTTTGCAAGGTGCGGGTAAAACCACTTTCTGCGGCAAACTGGGTCAACTCTTAAAAGGTCAAGGCAAACGCGTGTTGTTGGTGGCGGACGACATCTACCGCCCCGCCGCGATTGAACAATTAAAGGTCGTTGCCCGTCAAGCGGGTGTGGCATGTTACGACGGTGGCAACAAAGACGCGGTCAAGATTGCCAAAGACGGGATTAAACACGCATTATCCAACAACTTAGACACCGTGATTATTGATACGGCTGGTCGTTTACACATTGACGAAAACTTAATGCAAGAATTGTCCGCCATCAAAGCCGCGGTCAACCCGACCGAAATTTTGTTAACGGTTGACGCCATGACGGGTCAAGATGCGGTCAACGTTGCAACGCAATTCAACCAACAACTGGATATTACGGGTGTGGTTCTGACCAAATTGGACGGTGATACCCGTGGCGGTGCCGCGATGTCAATTCGTTATGTAACGGGCAAACCCATTAAATACAGTGGTATCGGCGAAAAGATGGGTGACATTGAACCCTTCCACCCCGACCGTATTGCACGACGTATCTTGGGCATGGGTGACGTCTTAACGATTATCGAAAAAGCCCAAGCCGTGGTCACCGAAAACGAAATGAAACGCATGGAAGAAACTTTCCGTCGCAATGCGTTTACCTTGGAAGATTTCTTGCAACAATACGACAACTTAGCCAAAATGGGCAACATCGACGACATTTTGGAAAACTTAGGCGGCGCGATGGGCGGACGTGTAAAACTGGGCAAATTGGACGAACAAGCCATGGCACGTAACAAAGCCATCATTCAATCCATGACCATGGAAGAACGGACCAATCCCGACATCATCAAATCCAGTCGCAAACAACGCATTGCCAGCGGCAGTGGTACTTCGATTCAAGCCATTAACCAACTGTTAAAACAATTTGAACAAGGCAAAGTGTTAATGAAACAATTCGGCGGCGGCAAAATGCGTCGTTTCCGTTAATTGGTAAAAGTCGATTGGGCGTTCCCGCACGGGTTGTAAGTCCCAAAGCAAATTCAACAAAAGGAGGAGTGAAAAGGAAGCATGGCAGTTAAAATCCGACTGACAAGATTAGGCGATAAAGGCACACCCTTTTACCGTGTGGTTGCGGCTGATGGTCGTTCTCCGCGCGATGGCAAATTCTTGGAAGTCATCGGGACGTATAACCCGTTGGTTGACCCAGCCGAAGTGAAGGTTGACAAGGGCTTGGCGCAAAGTTGGCTGGACAAAGGCGCTACCCCGACACCGACCGCAAAGAAAGTGTTGGAAATGGCTGGCGTTT
>CAZXAV010000137.1:0-1625 GCA_964638195.1 uncultured Prevotella sp.
CCGCAAACCAACCGGCATAAATGCGGGGCGTGCGTGTTTTTGGTTTACATTTTATGTGCAATTATGTATATAATAATTGAGACCTAAACATTGCGAAGGGGGAAAACTTTTCATGAATTGGTTTACCACAGAAGATTTGTTCCAAAGAAGCGGTTCGTTTGTTTTTAGTGTCGATTACATCCTTTGGTACATTTTGGCTTTCACCGCCCTTGGGGTGGGTATTTATTACTTAGTGAAACGTAAATCTGAAAAGGCTACGAAAATTGTGTTGATAGTATTGTGGGCAATTGCCGTATCCCTTGATGTGGTCAAATTGATTGTTAACATTTGTACTGGTTTCAGCATTAGGACCGCCATCCCGTTCTATATTTGCAGTATCTTTATGTACGTGATGCCGTTTGCGATTTGGGGCAAAGGTTTACTGAAAAGAATTGCTTGTGGAATCGTTTGTTCGATCGGTTTGTTTGGTGCGATTGGCAACTACGTTGTCCCAACCGTGACAGTCGATTATTCGTTCTTTTCGTTCCTTGGCTTTCACACGACACTGTTCCATACAATCTTAATTTCCGTGCCATTGATTATGCTGTGTACGGGTTATTATAAGTTCCAATTCAAAGATTATGGTTGGATTTATTTAGGTTTCTTCGTTTTAACCATCCCCGCCCTAATCCTTAATTTTATTGCCAAGACCGATTACATGTATTTGTACGAAGGCAATTATTTACCGCTGTTGGACGGGGTAGCGGAAATTGTTGGGTACGCTTGGCCGATAATTATGTATTTGGTAACATCCCCAGAGCAACACCAGTCGCGCTGTTCGGTTGGCAACATTGGATTTATTTGATTTTAATTTTCGGTACGACCATTGCCTTGTCAATTGTCTTCCACAACAAGAGCGAAAAGACCAAAGAGCGGGTTTTGCATGTTACGGCGGTTTTGGTGATTTCAATTTACATCTTTGATTTCTTTGTGCAACCTTTTTGGAATGATGGGGAAATGGCAATTCATAAGTTACCATTTCATATTTGCACATTACTGGGCATTTTGATTCCTTTCGTCAATTTTAATCCGAAGTTTTCCTTTGCCAAGCAAGCCGTCACCGTTTGGGCGGTACTGGCACCGCTGATGTTTATTTTGTTGCCATTGAATTACATCAATCGACCAGTTCAACCGTATAGTTATTCGGTGATTCAAACTTTTCTGTTCCATGGCTTAGCGTTCTTTTGGGGCGTTTTCATGTTGGTGAGCCAGAAAACCGTTTTACGTTGGCAAGACATTTGGCAGCCGATTGTTGGTCTTTTCCCCGTAGTACTGTGGGCAACGATTGGTCAAGAGATGTATTACCATGGCAGAGTGGGCGAGAACTTTTTGTTTTTGCGGACGGACATCTCGGCTTATGTTCCGCAGTGGCTGTTGGTGCCGGGTTTGTTGTTTCTCGCCAGTTGTGCCATCGCGCTGTTATATTTAATTTGTTACCTTGGTACCAAAATCTGCGCACACGCACAGTCGCAAAAGCAATGTAAATAAAATTTACGTCGATTTAAGATTTGCTATGTGTTGACAAAATTGCGAAAATGGGGCATACTAGGGATATATGGAAAAACGAGCAGTTCGCAGTTCGCAGT
>CAZXAV010000138.1:0-1562 GCA_964638195.1 uncultured Prevotella sp.
AAGCGGTGTTCATGGCGAAAGACATTGCCAAAGAAATTGAAAGCAAATTGCAATACCCGGGTCAAATCAAAGTCAACGTGATTCGCGAAACGCGTGCGACCGAATTGGCAAAATAAACTGCTTGCTGACATAAAAAAGGGCTGTCCCATGGAACAGCCTTTTTTGTTTGTTGTGTTTGCCTTACATGGCGGTTTTAATGCCGCGGGCTTCTTTGCGGGCACGTTTACGGGCGTTCGCGCTTTTCAGTTTACGTGCGACACTGGGTTTCACGTATTCTTCTTTGCGTTTCATGTCCGCGATAATGCCGTCTTTTTGGACTTTGCGTTTGAAACGTTTCAACGCGTTTTCCAAGCTTTCGTTTTCGCCAACGATGACTTGACTCACTTTTCTCACCCCGCTTTTAATTTACAAAATAATGTTAAGATTATATACTGTCCGATATGCAAAGTCAAGCACCGACAGTTTACATTATTACATACGGCTGTAAGGTGAATTATTACGAAAGCGAAGCCGTGGCGGCACAGTTGGACGCCATGGGTATTGCCAATCAAATGGTTTCTGACGGCGCGATTTCGCGTCTGCCGCACGCAAGCGCCTTTGTGGTCAATTCTTGTGCGGTTACCAGTATGGCGGAAAAGAAGTCCCGTTACGGCGTTTCTAAGATAAAAAAATATCACCCTCATGCTGCGGTGGTGACGATGGGTTGTGCGTTTGGTCGGAAGACCCCCGAAATGGTGGCATTGGAAGTTGCGGACTTGTTGGGTGTGGGGCATGACGGTACGGTGTCGTCTGCGACTGTTTTACACCGTCGTGAAAAAGCCTTTATTAAGGTGCAAGACGGTTGCCAAAATTTTTGTACCTACTGCATTATTCCGCATATCCGCAAAACGATTGAATGCCGACCGATTGACGATGTGGTGTCGGAAATTCATGCCCAATCGTCGCACGTGACGTCGGTGGTGCTGTGTGGTATCAATTTGTGTTATTATCCCGATTTTTCGGCGCTGTGCCGTGCGGTGGACGGTTGCGGTGTGTCATGGGAAATTTCCAGTTTGGAACCGCCGATGATGACTGATGCGTTGATTGCGACCTTGAAACAATGTACGCACTTTGTGCCACATTTTCATATTTGTTTGCAGTCGGGGTGTGACGATGTTTTGCGTGACATGAACCGCCATTATACCACCGCGGATTATGCCAAAATCATTGCAACCTTGCGTGCTAATTTTCCGCATGCCACTTTTGGTACGGATTTGATTGTGGGTTTCCCGACCGAAACCGATGCCGCATTTCAAACCACTTTGGCGTATTTGCAAAAACTGAAATTGGATAAAATTCACGTGTTTCCGTATTCGCCGCGCGTGGGGACACCCGCCGCCAACATGAAACCAATCCCGAATGCGGTGGTGACCGCACGTATCGCGTTGGTCACCGCGTAAAGTAACAAATTCATTTTACATTATTTTGATATTGTGATAAATACTATATTGGTAAAATGGGGAACAAAAGAAAAGCATCACTCATCATTGTTTCGGTGTTTGTCGCCGCAATCGCGGTTTTTG
>CAZXAV010000139.1:0-1562 GCA_964638195.1 uncultured Prevotella sp.
TAAATACCTCTAAAAGGTATAATGAAACATAACCCACAAAAAGTAAAGGAGAAAATAACGATGAATGTAGGATTAGCAATTGTCCTCATTATCGTGGCTCTTGTGGTTGGATTGGTCGGAGGTTGGTTCTTGTGTGTGTTGCTCCAATCCAATACGATGAAGAAAAATCGACAAGCCGCCAGCGAATTGGCGAAGAAAGCGATTAACGAAGCCGCCACGGTGAAGAAGGAAACCTTACTGGAAGCCAAGGAAGAAATTCACAAATTAAAAGTCGAATGTGACAACGAGATACGGGAACGCCGTACCGAAATTCAACGCATGGAAGCCCGTATTCTGACGCGTGAAGAACAACTCGGTAAACGCGAAGAGAATTTGGAAAACAAAGAATTGTCGTTGGACAAATTACGTTCCCAAATCGAAAACACGAAAAGGCAAGTCGAATCCAACTTGCAAGCCGCGGAAAAGACCAAAGCCGATGCGGTTGCACAATTGGAAAAAATGTCGGGCTTAACCAAAAATGAAGCCAAGAAATTGATTATCGACAATTTCACCGACGAAGCCAAAGCCGATGCTGTGAAAATGATTCACGAAATCGAAGAAGACGCTAAAGAGAACGCGGACAGCAAAGCCCGTGAAATCATTACGAACGCGGTGCAACGTTTGTCGACGGATACCAGCAACGAAATTACGACTTCGACGGTCAATATTTCGGGTGACGAAATTAAAGGTCGTTTGATTGGTAAAGAAGGTCGTAACATCCGTTCCATTGAAGCCGCGACGGGTGTCGATTTGATTATTGACGATACGCCCGATGTGATTACCGTTTCGTCGTTTGACCCGTACCGCCGCGAAATTGCGCGTCTGTCTTTGGAAAAATTGATTATGGACGGTCGTGTCAATCCCGCCCGTATCGAAGAAATTGTTGAACGCACCAAAAAAGAAATGGAGCAGAACTGCAAAAATGTGGGTGAACATGCCGCTTATGATGCGCGTGTTAACGGTCTGCCTATGGAAATCATTAAACATTTGGGTCGTTTGAAATATCGTTACAGTTACGGTCAAAACGTCTTGAAGCACAGCGTGGAAGTTTCGCTGTTGGCGGGGATGTTGGCGGCGGAATTGGGTGCGAATGAACAAGTCTGTCGTCGCGGTGGTTTGTTACACGACATTGGTAAAGCCACCGACCACGAAGTCGACGGCACGCACGTTTCGATTGGTGTGGAACTGGCGAAACGTTGCAAGGAAAGCGAAGCCGTGATTCACTGTATCGAAGCCCACCATGGTGATGTACCGTACCATTCGGTCGAAGCCATCTTGGTGCAAGTTGCCGACGCGATTAGTTCGTCTCGTCCGGGTGCACGCCGCGAGAATTTGGAAAACTACATTAAACGTCTGCACGACTTGGAAGACATTTGTAAAGCCAAATCGGGTGTGGACAAATGTTACGCGATTTCGGCGGGTCGTGAAGTCCGTGTTATCGTGAAACCCGAACAAGTTTCGGACAGCGAAGCGGTGTTCATGGCGAAAGACATTGCCAAAGAAATTGAAAGCAAATTGCAATA
>CAZXAV010000140.1:0-1514 GCA_964638195.1 uncultured Prevotella sp.
GCCATACCGCCGTGAAAGGGCGGTGTCTTAACCGATTGACCACGGCACCAAACTGACGTAGTTTAGCATATTATCGGGTATTTTGCAAGCATAAAAAAGCCGCGGGGTTTGCCGCGGCGCGGGGAAATGGAATGGTTAGTAAACAACGTTGTTGCCCCATGAACCGCCGTTCCACGACGAGCAATTTGGGCAGCCCCACGTGTTAAAGGGCATAACGTTTGGGGCGAAAAACGGCGTGCTCGCTTGCACCGTGGTGAAACCGTTGTTGCAGTTGTTGCAAGCATTGCACGGGCAGGAATGACTGTTGGTGGTGTAGGTGGTATACGGTTGGCTGTAAGCCATGTTGTACGGTTGGGTGGTAATGGTTTGCGTTCGCGAATTGCCGTTGCCGTCGGTGCTGCGGTAGGTTACGGTGTTCGTGGTACGGCTGCGGGTGATGTCGGTGTCTGTGTCGGAATCGATTTGCCCTTTGGCGAGTAAGGCTAAGATAATCAACAGCACGGTGGTATTGTTCGCCAAGTTAATGTTGTTGCAACGGGCATAGCAACCTAAACCAAGTAAGGCAACAATTAAATTTTTCGATAAGGTCATTGATGTTACTCCTTTTATTTTAATAAACTTTTCCGCGCGGGAATAAGGGTTGGTTCAAGAAATTTTGGCTGTCACTGAATTGATTGCTGTCGGCACGTTGCACGGGAGCGTAACCATAAGAGGGAACCAACAAATCGGTGGTCGCGGTGATACGGACCAAGATTTTGGTTGTGGCGCAAGTAATCGTCGTCGTGTCCGCGGTGGCGGTGGCACTGTCGTAGCCGAACGCACCTTCGGCGGTAATGGTGTACGGGAAGGCGGTGTCTTCGGGGATGAACAGTACGATACTGATGTTTTTGGAAACACTGGTATGCGTTTCAAACTGGACGTTGTTGGCATCGGTCAAGGTCATGGTCAAAGGAATCAGCACGGTGGCGGTGACACGCGAGCAACGGGTATTGTCACCCAGCGGAGTAATCACAATGTTTGTCATTTGGGTTTCGGTGGCTACGGCTTGGATTTTGTTTACGACAAACGGGGCAACAGCCGTCGGTGGGATGGTGCCAGTGGGAATTTGCAGTTGTGCATCTTGTGTGACGACCATCGCGCTGTCCAACACGCGTGGTACTGAAACCACAACACGGTTCATAGTTTGTTCTCCTTTCATGTGCTTTATTTATGCGGTAAATATTTTTTGTGTGAATGCGGATACTAGGTGCAATGACAAAAAAAATTTGGTGGCGGTTGGGCGCTTTGGTGTTAGCAGCAATTTTATTGGCAGGCTTTTTTGCCGGTGTCGTGTGGATGGCAGGCACGCGGGTGACCGCTTATGTCAATGCCGCCGAAGCCATGGTAGGTGGAACTTCGGCACGGGGCATGTGTACCATGGACGTGGCAACCGGTCGCGTGTTGTTTGCGCACAATGCAGACCAACCCATGGGAATGGCATCGACCACCAAGGTGGTGACCGCTTTGACGGTGTT